>JAWOGI010000176.1:0-30902 GCA_046496975.1 Desulfobacteraceae bacterium
TCAAACAGCCCCTGCTGGTGATTGGCGCCGGAGGTGCTGCCCGCGCAATTGCCTTTACAATGGCCGGAAGTGGCATCCTGCCCATACGGAATTGAAACTCTTTCCAGCTGTTCACCTGAACCAGGCCCTACCCTGAGCAGTATCGTGGGCAGGCTCTTTATTCCCAGTCCGGTGCCGGTTCTGGTGTTTAATCCGGGTTTTGCCCTATCGGTTTTGAGGGGCAGCCCATAAACGGGCTGCAAAAATCGACTGGAAAAAAAACGTAAAAAAAGAACATCTTCCATCATTGACCTTCCTTAATACTACCCTCCCAAGTATCAAATACCCCCCAAGAGACACTGAAAACTAGTACAAGCCAAATCAAATGATAACCTTGATAGGATATCTTCCGAAACTGGTTTGGGAGTTTCTGAAAGGCAGAGACAGCAAGCCGACTGCAGATTTATTTGAATGAACAAGGAGACATTCAAAGACTGTCTGTGAATTTTCAGTAACAGAAACTATAGTATTTAAAGGAGAAAAAATGAAAAAGATTGTTGTTGGTATTATCATGGCCTCATTTGTGGCGGTTGTGGGTTCTTCCCATGCTGCGACCGTTTTCAAAAAAAACAATTTCACTTACGAAATCAAAGGGGACTGGCAGATTCAAATGCGCCAGGATCCTGGTAAGGACCAGGACATGGATCTTGAGTATGACGATCTGGAAATTAAAAACAAAGTAAGCTATGACATCAATGACGCACTTTCAGCGTTTGGTGAACTGGACTTGGGGTTTAAGAATGCAGCAGACGAGTCCAACGAGGATGATGCAGATCCCCATCTGGAAGAGGCGTATCTCGGTTTTAAAATACAGGATGTTAAGCTGTTTTTTGGAAAAACCGACAGTGCAGGTGATGAATTCGGTGTGGCTGCTACCTATGAAACCATCGTGGCTGATGACTGTTTTGATGAGTTCGGTGCAGTGGACGGTGATGACCTGATTGGTTTGTCTACCAAAGTCGGTGGTATGTTAAATGTATATGCCACCTACGAAATTGAAGCTGAAAGTGAAAAAAGTGATCACAACGGCTCTTTTTTCGATATTTACGCAGATGTGGAATTACAAGGTGTCACCCTGGGTGCTGCCTATCAGAATCTTGAGCCGTACGGATCAAATGATGACACCACGATATGGGGGGTTCAAGCCTCATATGATGCTGAATTCGCCGCATTTGGCGCAGATTACAGTGTGACTGACGATGCTGATGATTCTGATGAGACTGTCTGGAATTTGTTTGTTGAAGTTCCTGTAAAACCAGTCACCATTGCCATGGGTTACGTTGCACTGGATTATGATGATGGACGCGAAGATGAGACAGTTGCCGGCTGGTATGGTAATGTGACGTATAAATTTCCAACGGCAAAGAACGTAAGTCTCTTTGCTGAAATTTCCGACTCAGACGAAACAGATGTTGATTTAGGATATTTGGTTGGTGCCCGTCTTAAATTCTAGCCAGATCAGTTTAACACGATACAATTCCTAAATTGTAGTGGGGGCTCTTTCCTGGGAAAGAGCCTCCATCTGGACAAGCCAGAACCAAACAGGTTTTCTGATTCTTTTGCCAAAACAGCACGAAAATCAGAGATAATAAGCTGAGCGATTTATCCGGTTGGGATCACTTACTGATCCAGCGTTTAAACCTTTCCCGGGTGGTCTCATCCGCCTGCTGATACCAGTATTTCAGCATTTTCTCGGCCATGTTTTTGTCGGGCTGCAGAGGTATAAATTCAATCTGTTCTGTATCTGCTGACCGGGTGTTTGACAGCACCTTGGCAAGGGAAGTCTCAGCTGGAACTGCCGCTTTGGATACAGCACTGGATATGTTAACGGCAGCAGGAGATTCCCTTTTGTTAAAGACTTCAAGCTCTTTTTCAAAATCCCGGAATAGCTGAATCCCGTCTTTTTCAAGCTTTGCTATATCACTGTGAACTGTACGGCTGGCAGAGTCCACAATACGTATATCGGACTCCCTGTTGAATTTTTCCAGATCCAGTGATCTTTTAATATGTGGAATCACCATTTCCAATGTCTGGTTCCGGGCCTCGAACTTGACCACAAAGGGATCCGAGTATCCAATGTCCGCGTCGTCATCATAGTTGCTGCCAAGTATACCGATAAATTGAACCACAACCTGGTTAATACCGTCCGGCAGGTTGAGACGCCCTTGGACTTTACTCTTTTCTCCGTTTACAGCCACCGCAGTCATCTGTTTGGGCAGTTCTAGTCTAATGCCGGCCCATGCCGGATTCCCTGAATACAACAAACAGATCAGCCCTGCAAGCATCCATCGTTTTTTTCTTACCCCAATTCTCATTATCACTCTCCCATGTTAATGTTAAATAATAGTAATGAAACTTGAAAATTTATTATATTATCATGGGATTGTTAGCAAAAAGCGATAAAATGATTTTCAAACTATTAGTAAAAAAGAGGGCTTGGTCATAACATCGGACACCCTGGGGTGGGGTCAGGCTTTCGTTATTAACATTATCGTGTGCTTTATAGTTTGATTGTGCTTTTCTGTCCGATAACGTCAATAGCAAAAGCCTGACCCCGTTGGCCCGCCAAAGACGAGTGGCCGATGTTATGACCAAGCCCCAAAAAAATGGATGACCTCTTCGTACTCTTCTTGACACTCGCCATTTATGAGTATATGCTCATTTGAGTTGTGGATGAGATTTTGCGCCGTAAACATATCATGACCCCTGCTGGCCAATGGAACTTATAGGGAACAAGACATCCTGAAGCGATCCAGGCGCAATACAACCCCATGATCAAAGGCCTGCAGAAAGCTCCAAAGGAGAAATGACCATGAAAGATGTATCATTTTCAGACATTGCCATTGTTTCATGCGGTACCCTGCGCATGGAAATCGAGACCCTCAAGGCGGAAGGCTTTCTCGATACGGACCATATTTTCTTCACCCCGCCGGGCCTGCACCAGGATGTGGAGCGACTGGAATCAAAGCTGACAGGCACCATTGAAAAGGCAAAAAATGTGGTGGACAAAATTATAGTGGTCTACGGCGGCAAATTCTGTTATGTCAATGCCGACCATCCCACCCGTACCATGCAGACCATCATCGCAGAGCAGGGGCCCGGCGTGGCCCGGATCAACGCCACCCACTGCATGGACATGCTGGCCGATGCCGCCGAGCTTGAGAACATTGCCCGGGAACTCGCCGGTGGCGAGCCGGTGTGGTGGATGACACCGGGATGGGTGAAATTCAGACACCAGGTGTTCAAGGGGTGGGACAAGGGGCTGGCCAATGAAAACTTTCCCCGCCACACCGGCGGCGCAATTGTTCTGGATGCCCTGGGATTCATGGATGACTACATGGCAAATGATCCGGAAGGGTTCCTGGAATACTGCGACTGGATGGGCATTCCCATGCAGGCATATCCCATCACCCTGGATCGTTTCAAAGACCTTCTCTTTCGGGAAGCCGCCGCATTGACCCTTTAGGGCCATAAATCTTTGCCTTTTGATTTTATCCTGAACAGTTTTGCCGGCCAGCTCGATTTACGGCACGACTTGTGCATTAAACTTGTTCAGTTGTCAGATTAAGTAAATGCCATTACTTACCTCCTACATCTGATCAACCATTCGCCGGTAGCCCGGACGGTCCCGCCCCCCTACCTGGCGGGGCTGCCCGGGACTGCTATAAACCGGGCTTGGTCATAACATCGGCCACTCGTCAAATTTGGCCGATGTTATGACCAAGCCCTATAAACCGTCAGGCGGTGCACAGTTTTTTTTCCCAATGCCCCAAACCTTTTTTTGGAATCAAACGGCCCATGGGTATGCCAGTGGAAAAATTTATGTCAAAAACCATCAAGCAGTTGACAGGCGCAATCTTTCCCCTGAATGATGAAACCCGCCTTTTTTTATCATCCACGCTGCTGATTTTCATCATCCGGTGTTCGGGACTTGTGTTTAACAATTTTACCGAAACGGCCTTTTTGAAACGCTTTGGCGTGGAATTCCTTCCGATTATCTATATTGTCAACCCCATTATCACCCTTGTTCTGATTGCCCGATTTTCATCCCTGATGGACAGGCGAACCGGTTATCAGATACTTTCAAAGCTGCTGGTGTTCAGTGGCCTTGCCGGTGGCGTTTTTTGGCTGCTTGTTTCCCTGGAGCTGAAAATGATCTACCCTTTCATGTTTGTCATGAAAGCTCAGATTGAAATACTGCTGGGTATTGTTTTCTGGAATCTTGCCAATGACCTTTTCAATCTCCATCAGTCAAAACGGCTGTTTCCACTGATTACCGCAGGTGGCGTTGCCGGGGACGTCTGCGGCAGTTTTTTTACGCCGCTGCTTGCCAATGCGTGGAACATAAACCATCTGCTGATTGTCTACGCCATGATGACCCTTGCCGGTGCGTATATGGTGAAACAGATGAAGGGTTCCTTTCCTTCCGGGCTTCTTTTAAACAACCGGAAGAAAAAGAGTGCCACTCTTGTCAACCAGTATAAAAATTTCCGCCATGTGATGCAGCACTCCCGTCTGATCTTGATTCTTGTATTTCTGACGTTTTTTTCGAATATTGTACTTCCCTTTATGAACTACCAGTTTAATTTTGCCGTTGATTCATATTTCTCCACTGAGGCGGGTATGGTGGCTTTTTTTGGCTATTTCAGGGGGATAATGAATATTTTCAGCTTTGCATTGCTGTTCTACTCCGGTCGGTTCTATGCAAAATTCGGCCTGCCTGGGGCACTGATGGTTCATCCGTTGAACTACCTGCTGATTTTTGTTGCCTTTTTTTTCAAGGTTGATCTGGTTTCCGCCATATATGCACGGTTTTCCAGCAATGTTGTAAGAACAACCCTTAACAGACCTGTGAACAACATAGTGATCGGTATTTTCCCTGAAAACATAAGAGCCGCTATACGACCCTTTTTAAGGGGTGTGGTTGCCAGGGCAGGCCTTGTCTCGGGTGCCCTTATTCTCTTTGTTGCTGAAAAATGGGTTGAACCGGCATCTCTCTCCATCGTTGCGATCCCTTTTGTGACGGGATGGATACTGTCTGCTCTTTACCTTAAAAAAAACTATTCAAAGATCCTTTCAAAGATGTTTTCCATGAACATGATTGACTTGAAATCAATGGAAAAAGATGTGGTGGCAAGGCTTTTCAAGGACAGCTCTCTGGAAAGCGAGCTTGTTCACCGGTTTCGGCACGGCAATCGTGCAGAGCTCCTCTCCTACGTCAAGATAATGAAGTTTTTTTCTATTCCCCAACTGGACGACCACATCCTTTATGTCATGGAAAAACAGGGTGCTGAAACGGCAAAACAGCTGATGCCCTATTTGTCCGGAACTGCCGGGGAAAAAGCCTTCACCGTGTTCAGGAAAATGGTTGATATCGATGATAAAGAGCTGATGGTTTCCATGATCCATGGGGTCAAACTGATAAAATCCCAAGCCTGTGTGGATTTTTTCGAAGATATTCTCAGGCGCTGCAGAGACAAAAAGAGTGGGGTGTGCCATTATCCCGAGGTGAGGGGCTATGCCAGCGCCTGTCTTGCTTTAAAGAAACCGCAAGAGTACAGGCAGCGTATCACCCGATGGATCACATCAACAGAGAGCAGTGATCTCCAATCAGGGATCATTGCCCTGGGTGAAATCGGGGATCCTTCCAGTATCGGCACGGTGAAATCGCTCCTCGAGGAAAATCCCAACAACGCCATGACGGTCTTTTTGATTGAGGCGTTGTACAAACTGGGACCCGCCGATATGAACACCATTGCCCTGGGATTCCTGTCCCATCCATTGCGGTCGTGTCGCATGGCCGCTCTGCAAGGGCTGTCCATTGAGAACGATACACATTTGAGGGCAGTGGTCGAGATGCTCTCGGAAACCGATGGAAATGTTCAAAGACTTGCTGCCCAAAAAATCAAAACATCCCGGTACCAGAATCCCCTTGTGCTGTTTGCCTCCCTGAACAAGCCCTGTTCACTCTCCCGTGAGAGGATTTTTGATCTTATCGATGAGATGGATATCAAAGAGATCGATCTGTTTCACTATTTTAGGCAGCAGCTTTCCATGTGCTACGTCTATCTGACGATAAACACCCGGTTGACGGAAATGAAAAGGACCCCGGCAACAAAGCTGTTGATGACCCATCTTGAACAGAGAAAAAACGAATATATCAAGACGGTGTTGAGAATTTTTACCATGGCCGACAAAACCGGCCAGATGAAGCCTGTTTTCCGTATGTTTTATTCCAACGAACCCAGGCAGCATTTCAATGCCCTCGAGGCCATTGAGAGCCGGCTTGAACCGGCCCTGCGACAATTATTGATGCCCCTTGTTGACGAGTCCAGGGAATGGTCTGTTATCGAGGAGGGCAAGCGGTGGTTTTCCCTGCCCGATTTTGGCAAGGATGCCAATCAGATCTGCTCGTATCTCATGGATGCTGAAAACCCTGTGACAGTACTCCTTGCCCTTGCAACGGCCCTGGAAAAAAAACTGGACAGAATCAGTCCTGACAAGCTGAAAAAACTGAGGACATCAGACAGCAGGGAAATACAAAACCTTGCCCGTCGGCTTGAAACCACATGTTTTGAAGAAGGAGTCAAAGAAATGGACAACGCTCTTTCCCTGTATGAAAAAATCGCCCATATTGAAAAGGTAAATATTTTCAAAGGTCTTGCCATTAACGAACTTGCCGCCATAGCAGAAATCACCGAAGAGAAGAGCTACCCGAAAGACTACCAGCTCTGCACCGAAGGGTCGGCCGCTGAAACCATGTACATTGCTCTGTCGGGAAAGATTCTGGCTTCAAGGGGAAACACCGAAATGGGCAGATTTTCTGCAGGGGACAGCTTTGGACTGACAGCCCTGCTGCTGGATGACAAACGGCTTCTCTCCTGTGTTACCGAAGAAAAGAGCTCTTTTCTGGTCATTCACAAAAGAGAATTCGAGGAGATGCTGCTGGAATATCCCCGGATATCCTATGAATTTGCCAGGATACAATCCAGGAGGGTCGAAAAGTTGCTGGGAAACATTGGCAAGCAGGACAAGGCGTTTTCGGATGTGTTTGGGTCGGACAGGGCAGATGGGTAGTGAACAGCGGCCCTGTCCGGAATGGAATTTTAATGGATCGAAGTTAGAAGGTCAGTTCAATGGCGCAGGCGGTTTTCCAGAAATCCTCCACATCACCATTGGCGTTTTCATCATAATCGGAATCTTCGTCAAAGGTCATGTAGCCCAATTCCGTGGCAAAGAGCAGGTGCTCCATAATCTGGTATTCTGAGTTGAAATTGACCTCAATGACGCTTTCATCCTCATTCATCAGCATATCATCGGGAGATTGAAAAAGGGTATCGTCTGCTGTACCCTCGGCATACATGATCTGAAATTCATGGGTGAGTTTTTCTCCGGTTTTGATCTCTTTGAGTTTAAAACCGGCTGCCCACATGGAAGTGGCATAGGTACTGTCATAGGAATCGAACATGTTGTCGTTGAAGCGGCTGCCGCCGAAAAAGGAGCTGGTGTAGGTGGGACCACCAATGAGGACGGGCATCATGTCAAGATCATCATCATTGGCATCGGGACCGCTGCCGTAAAAGGTGAAAAACTCAGGGGTAAACATTTTCATTTTGTAATCAATGACCAGGTCGGTGAAATAACCGGCTATGGATGCGTCCACGGCCGCCGTTTCCCAGTCCATATCCCCGTATGTGATACTGGCTTTTATGGAGAGTTCTTCACTGGGGGTGATGCCCAGGGTGGTGCCAAGATAGTAGGATGTGACATCATCCGTTGGCATGGTGCTGGTGATGGCGGAATTGGATCCTGAAAGGAAACCGGAATAATCAAAATACGCATAGGTCCAGTGACTTGGTGCATTTCTGATAACATCCTCCTGGATATTGGCATAGGCTGTCCAGGGTGCCAGGGTGACAGACCCCATTTTCACCGGGACTCGGGCCCAGAAAAGGTCTGCCTGATCATCGGTGTTGCCTTTGGTGTCATCCATGAGATCCGCCATTCTAAACCATGCCAGTTCAAAAGACGCCGCCTCTGATATCGGCGTGGACATGGTAACACCTGCCGGCACTTCATACATGATGTGACTGCCGTAGGCGATTTCCGGGAGATATCCCGACTGTGAGCCGATTTTAAAATTCATTCCGGAAGTGGTGGTGTAATCTATGTAGAGCTTATCCAGTTCAAAGATCACATCTCCGCTCTCCTCACCGCCAACAAGAGCATCGACGGAACCGAAATAACCGCCCGTTTCACCTTCACCGATCTGGAAACTGGCCACCCCCTTCAGGTTATCATTAATGATCCACTGAGCGTTCAGGCCCAGCTCCCGGGTAGCATCAAAATCGGCATCGTCTCCCTTATCATTGTCGTCCACCCAGTCAAGGTATTGTGTCATACCAAAACTGGCTTTAAACGCGCCCGTTATCTTCATTTTTCCGTAATCTTCTGTTTCAAAGGTCATGGCGCCTGCGCTGCCAGCCATCAAACAGAAACATGCTGCGACAATGGTCATGGTGTAAAACAATTGTTTCATCTTTTTCTCTCCTTTAAATAAAAAATGAGTTGTTAGGGATTTCCCAATGAAATCACCCTGGCGTAAGATATTCGCAAAATATATACCGTTTTTCTGTTTGTTTTCCCGGGGAATGCCCCCACAACCGTCATGACTGTTTACAGCAAACAATTATTCACAGGCATAAAAAAAAATGGGTCTTTAACGAGGTCAAAAAAAGCGTTACGATAACGTTGAATAACGTTAGATAACGTTGTCGTAACGCTTTTTTCAGAGAATTTGTACCGGCCTTGTGCCTGGCCTTCGAAGCATCCTGGGGTGGGGTCAGGCTTTCGTTATTAACATTATTGTGACAAATGGCTTATGTTATGACCAAGGCCTCCTTCCAAAAACCGCCATTACTCATCGAACAAGCCTGCTCACCTTTTTTTTTGTTTTAAATGGCATGTAATTTGTATGTTTTTTATGCCAGTGCAAAATCATTTTTAAAATGCTGTTCAATCAACACAAAAATAACAATGGGGAGAAAGAAATGAGTGACTCAAACAAGGTAATGATCACATTGTCCTGTGGAACAAACAATCCCAACCGGGGAACAAGGGCTTTTCACCTTGCAACCGTGGCCCAGAAAATGGGCAAGAACGTTACCATGTTTCTATTGGACGAGGCGGTGTATCTGGCCAGGCAGGGGGCCATGGAACACATGAAAGCGGCCACCGGCGATATCGCCGATGATCTTCTGGCCCATCTCCAGGCCCACGAAGTTCCCATTCTGGTCTGCACCCCATGTGCCAAGGCACGATTCATAAAAGAAGAAGACCTTGAAGAGTCATGCCGGCTGGCCCCTGCAACGGAGCTGTTTGAGCTTTCCGAGAATGCAACGATTATCAGCCTGTAGCAGGCGAAAGGGAACTTGAGTCTTTTTGATTTCGGGCCATGGTCCTGGTCCCGCGGTATACGAACCAGCAACTTTGGCCCAAGTCAGTATCAAGCCCTGATCTTGACTTGCCATACATACAATGAGGTCGGATTCGGCTTGATGTGCTGGCCTGTTCTGCTTTTCAGCAGAAGAGTCCTGACCTTGGATGGAAAATGGGTTTAAAAGGTGAAAACAATGTCAAAAAAGGTGATTATCATTGGCGCCGTGGCCCTAGGGCCCAAGGTTGCCTGCCGGCTCAGGCGTATTGACCCGGACGCAAAAATAACCGTGATCGACCGGGACAGCCTGATCTCCTACGGCGGCTGCGGCATCCCCTACTACGTCGGCGGGGATGTGGCCGACCTTGAGGGACTCTATTCAACAACCTCCCATGCCGTCAGAAACAGTGAGTTCTTTAAAACATGCAAGGGCATCACTGTTCTGCCCGGTGTCGAGGCAACCGCCATCAAACGAAAAGAAAAAAAACTGGTGGTCTTTCATCTGGCAGAGGAGCGAACCGAGGAGCTGGCCTATGACAAGCTGGTTATTGCCACGGGGGCAACCCCTTTTCGACCGCCTTTCCCGGGGGCAGATCTTGGTGATGTGTTTACCGTGTCCAATCTTCACAACGCCAGGGCCATAAAAGAGAAAATTGCAACCGGTCAGGTGGAAAAGGCCGTTGTCATCGGCGCAGGGGCCATTGGCATTGAAATGGCCGAAGCTCTGACAGATCTCTGGGGGGTTGAGACCACCATCATTGAAATGGCCGACCAGGTACTCCCCACTGCCCTGGGCAGGAACATGGCACGGGTCGTGGAGAACAAACTCAGGGAAAATGATGTCAATGTGATGCTGGCTGAAAGAGTTGAGAGGATCAACGGAGACGACAAAACCGGGGTACAGTTTGTTGAAACGGGCAACGGTACCTTTCCCTGTGATCTTGTTGTGCTGTCCGCCGGGGTGAGGCCCAATACAGGATTTGCAGCCGAAGCGGGCCTTGCCGTGGGCAGCTCCGGCGCACTGCTTGTGGACAGGCGATTGCGGACAACCGATCCGGATATCTTTGCCGGGGGGGACTGCATTGAGATGCGCAACCTTGTCAGCGGCGAAAACATGACCATGCCCCTTGGCTCCCTGGCCAACCGCCAGGGCAGAACCATTGCCACCAATATCAACGGCGGTTCCAGCCATTTCAAGGGGACCGTGGGCACCTTCTGCATCAAGGTCTTTGACATGGCCGCGGCAACGGCCGGGCTGACGTTCAACCAGGCCAAAACAGCGGGGTTTGACCCTGTCTACGCCATTGTGGCCCAGCATGACAGGGCCCATTTTTATCCCGACTCCCAGCTCATGTACATCAAGCTCATTGCCGACAGAAAGAGTCGGAAAATCCTCGGCATCGAAGCCGCGGGCGCCGAAAAGGACGCCGTAAAAGCCAGGGTGGATGCCGTTGCTCCCCTCCTGGCCGGGGGCGCTGACGTGGACGATATCTCCGGTCTTGAAACAGCCTATGCACCGCCAATGGCCTCGGCCATGGACATTATCAACAATGCCGGCAACGCCCTGGACAATATTCTGGAGAAACGGAACCGGCCCATCGATGTGATCGATTTCATCGATAGCTTCCAAAAAGGGGAAACCAGGGTGCTGGATGTCCGGGGCCCCAGGGAGGCAGCCCCTTTCATTGAAAAGTACGATGGCCGGTGGATCAACATTCCCCAGGCCCAATTGAGGGAGAAGATCCACATGGTACCGGCAGACGAGCCCCTGTGTTTGTTGTGCGATACCGGTCCCCGCTCCTACGAGGCCCAGATCCTCCTGGACAACAACGGCATCACCAACACAAAAAACATCCAGGGCGGATACGGCATGATCCTCGTTACCGACAAGGAGTTCATCCCATAACCTGCTTCCGGTCAGAAGCTTTTGGTCCAGCCGGCATTGGCAAAGGCAAACCGCTCCTTGAAGCGGTTGTAGCAGACCGCTGCCGGCTCGTTGCCGGTGCAGTGGGAGACGGCAATGAGGTCCAGACCGAAGTCGTCAAAGGCGTCCATGGATTTTTCCAGCTGGTGCCCCACCCCCCGGAAACCCAGGTGGGTGCCCCCGATAACGGCGTGGAACCGGTCGTGGCCGGTCATCTCCTTGAAATGGGTCATCACGTTGACAATGCCGGCGTGGGCGCAGCCGGTGACAATGACAGGGCCTGCGTCGGTCTCAACTAGAAGGGACGCGTCATCCAGCAGGGGGTCCTCGATGAACGCCTCTCCTTTCTTGATCTTCATCATGCTGTCCCCCGGTTCAAAATCGGTGACCCTGGGCACCTCCCCGGAAAAGAAGATCCCCGGTGCGATCTCACCAAAGGCCTTGGTCAGAAAAAACCGTGCCCCAAGGGTGGATTCGAGGAATTCCCGGGTGTACTTGATGCCGATGTAGCGTCTCTGTTTCTCCTTTTCGCCGTTTACTTCGATGTATTTGCTGTCAAAGATGTCGGGATGGGCCGTGATCTCAACACCCCTGGGGGGATAGAGCACATCGGGCAGACCGCCGGTATGGTCGTAGTGGCCGTGGCTTAAAACGATCCGGCTGATATCGGCAAGGTTGATCATCATGGCCTCGGCATTGCCCTTCAGGGAAAGGCCCTGGCCGGTGTCCACAAGGAGTTTTTGTCCGTTTTTTTCGATGAGTGCGGAAAACCCGTGCTCGCCTGTGACACCAAACAGTCCCGCTGACCTGTTTTCGCACACCACGCTTATTTTTGTCTCTCCCATATTTCCTCCATTTTATGACACTCCGTTCAACCGAACCGAAGTTTCTGCTTTTGTTGTGGGCCTAACGGTATGTAACCAGGTCGGACCGTGGCCGTTTTATATGAAAGTCGTGGTGCGCCGGCAGCCGATCCGGGTTTTGCCCTACGCTCATTCTCACAGCCCGTCCATGGGCTGCTCCGAGGTGAGCGGCAGCTGTTTAGAGCGTCCATGCTCACAGCTACCGCTCAAAACCGCTACGGGCAAAACCCCGAACCGGCTGCCTCTGCATCGGACTTTCATGCTTTGTTGTGCCCGCAGGGCATGGCCGTTATATGAAAGCCATCAGCCGTCAGCTGTCAGTAAGCAGCAGTTATCTATTGGAAGCTGATTACTGATTACTGAAGGCTGATAACTTTCTTAATTTGAAACCAACAGGATTATTTTACCTTTTCATCTTTTTCATACCCCATGGGCAGCTTCTTGAACCGGCCGCCGTGGATGATGGGGTCTCCTTTGTAGCCAAGGGCCTTGAAATCGATGTAATCGGTTTTGTCGATGAGATGGGAAACATCCCTGCCCTGGGATTTCAGATAGGAAAAATCCGTTCCCTTGTGGGCGATCTCTTTGAAATTCACATCGCGCTTGTCCCGGTGGCAGCGGTTGCAGCTCTTTTCACCCTTTAGACTGTCGTGGCACTGAACACAGGAGAGGGCCATCTCAGAAGGCATCACTTCGTGCTCCAGCCGCCAGTACATCCAGGTCTCCTTCCAGAGATACGATCCGCTGTATTCCAGGCCAACGGCCTCCATGCCGTCCTTGAACGCCTTGTCCCAGTCAAGGTTCTTCCAGTATGCCGTTGTGTCATTCTTATCCCGGGGGAAAAGATGGGGCACAAGGATCTGGTCATGGTCGGCATCAACGGCCTGGATTCCCTTCATGATCTTAAACGGGGTAATCCGTGAGGTGGGGTCGTTGAAGGACCCCACAGGCTCGGTGAGATTGATCACGTCGGCGTGGATGTCCACCTTGTCGCCGACCAGGACCCGGTCCATGTAGTCTGAGTACCAGGCGTAGTCCGGCACCCCCGACTCTTCCCACCGGAACTCTCCTTTTTTCCAATTGTAATCCGGTTTCCCGTATTTGTCCCGTTTCACCTTCCGGTTCTTCTCCCCGGCCTTGGACCAGTCCCACCAGGTCTTGGTGGGTTTGCATTTGGCAAAAACCGGTGAATGGCACACATTGCAGTCAAGGGTTTTGGTGTGTTGGTTCAGATGGTGGTCCAGAAGACTCCCGCAGTAGTGGGGCTCATCGGAATGGCACTGCCGGCAGGTGACAATCCCTTCGGCAACGGGAACCGAAGAGCTTCTCCCGCTGATTTTGTGGTTTCTGGTTTTATGGCATTCGCTACAGGCAAAATCATAGCCGCCCATGTGGATGTCGCAGGTCCTGTCCGGCTTGAGCAGCTGTCGGGACATGTCCGCATGCTTGATGGCGTCTCCGCCCCCGCCGTTGAAGTGGCAGGCACCGCAGGTGGCCCGGCTGGTATGGCCGACATTTTCGGCGACATGGACCAGGTCCACCTCTTTTTTGGGCATCCCCGCTCCGGGGGGATCTTTGGCGTAGGTGCCGGTGGTATCATGGCACACCAGGCAGTCGATGTTTGTTTTGTCGGTAAAGTCAAAGGAATCATCTTTCCAGCCGTATCCGGCATGGCAGCTTGTGCAACGAGCCTCGTTGCTTATGGGGCTGATTCAGTAGTTGTTCAGGGCGGTGGTCCCCTTGCCGTGCATGATATCCTTTCGATGCCCGGTGGTGTAGGGCGAAGGCCCCTTCCAGAGCCAGTGGGCGGTTTTAAGAAAGTCCCCGGCCTGGGCGTCGTGGCACCGGATGCATTCCGCCGTTACCTGGGAGGGCTCGGGGTTTTCGGGCAGCTCTACCAGCTTCTTATGGGCAGGCACATGTTTTAAGTGGCACCCCTTGCAGGTCACGGGCCCCTTGGCCTCCTCTTTGTGGCAGGCCATGCACTGCTGGTGGTAGGCCGCCTTCAGCCCCAGACGTTCGGGGTGGTCGGGGTTGAACGCCTCCTGGTGGCAGCCCGAGCACCTGGTTGTTTCAAGGGCATCTTCCGCCTTGGGCCGGAAATGGTGGCACCTGGAACAGTCCTTGATCAGTGAGGCGTGGCGTTTGTGGGCAAACCGTACCGGCAGGTAGTGGTCCTCCCTTTTTTTGATGATGGGGCTGTCCAGAAGAAAGTAAACCTCTTTGACATCGGCAATGGAAAGCCCTGAATCCATGAGGCTGATTTTTCTGGCAATCTTGTCTTCATCCCTGTATTCTTCGATAAAGGGCACCGTCTCCTTGGCCCTCTCTTTTGCCTTCTCCTGATCAGGGGCCTTCCAGGTCTGGGCTGCTGAAAAAGCAGCAAAAACAAGGAAGATACCCGACAGGGCAACGATTTTTTTCATCATGAAGCAACCTCCCTGGTCTTTTGAAGAACCGGCAGCCAGGTGACAAGTAAGCGGTAGAGAAACATCAAGGTGGCGATGAGTCCCAGGGTCACAAAGATTTCACCGGGTGCGGGAAAATACCTGTTTTCAGCCAAAGGCGGGCTGTACGCCACAATAAACACATTGATCCTGTTGAGAACCACCCCTCCCACGATGAGGGACGCCGCCGTGAAAAGGGCCTTTCTCGACTGCCTTACCCGTTGGGAGACCAGCATGGCAAAGGGGATGATCACCCCGAAAAGCATCTCGATGATAAAGGCATTGGTCTGAAAGGTGCCGTCGAAAAGATATCGATAGGTGCCCCGGAGGGCCATGTCACCGAGCTTGAGAACCATGTAGCTTCCCAGGAGAAAAACCGTGATCCGGGTCAGGGGGGTCAAAATCTCCATTTCAGAATCCAGCTGAAAAGAGGTGGTGGCCAGGGTGGTTTCAAACACCACCATGGGATAGCCAACAGCCATGGCCGATGTGAGAAAGAACAGGGGCAGCAGAGGCGAGTACCACAACGGATGGATCTTTGTCGGTGCCACCAGCATCAATGAGCCAAGACTGGACTGGTGCATGCACGAGAGGACAACCCCCAGGATGACAAACACCCACATGGCCTTGCCGAGAACCGCATCGGCCAGAGCAAGGAGTCTGTCCAGAAGCCTGTTGAGAAAGGCAAGGGGGCCTGGAAGATTGACTTTGCCCTTGAACTGTTCCGCCACCACGGGAATGAATTCGATGTAGAGCACGTTGAGGTAGATCATTACGCACATGGCCACCTCAAAGAGCACGGAGTTGGGGTTCCAGTAGACCATGGGTTTCCAGATGGCCCAGGAGCGTCCGATGTCCACCAGAAGGCCCAGGACAACAAAGGTGTAGCCCAGCATGGCCGTTAAAAGGGCCGGCCGGGTGATGGGTTCATAGTGGTGCCGTCCCCAGATATGGGCCAGGGCCGCCGTGGTGAACCCGCCGGCGGCCAGAGCGACCCCTGTGGCCACATCCACACCCACCCACAGCCCCCAGGGCCTGGCATTGGTCAGGTTGGACACATACCCGATGCCGCCGATAAACCGTGCAGCGATGGCAATGGCCCCGGCGGCCATGAAGGCAAGCATGACAAGCACCCCGGGGGTAAAGAACTTTTTCTGCAGCGGAGCAGCTTTGTGTTCCATCAGACACCTCCCTTTTCTCTGGACGACTCTGCTTTTTTGCCGGATCTGTACATAAATCCCCCAAGGATTGCGAACAGGGCGATGGGGGACCAGAGATAGCTGAACAGCGAGTGCTGTATGGTTTCGGCCAGCTTTGGCGACGGCCTGTCCGGCAGAACCGGCAGGTTCACCGCTTGAAAGGGCACCGATGAGATGTAAAGCCATGAGGTGCCCCCCACCTCTTTTTCACCGTACACATGGTCGATGTAGGTGCCGGGGTTTTCGGTGATCCTTTTTCTGGCCAGGTTCAACAGGGTTTTTCGTTTTCCAAAGGTGATGGCCTCGGTGGGGCAGATGGCGGCACAGGCGGGAAGGCCCCCCTCCTTTGAAATTCTCTCGTTGCAGAAGGTGCACTTCATCACCCTCGGGGTGATGGGGTCAAAATACTCGTAGGCCGGTATCTCAAAGGGGCAGGCCACCATGCAGTAGCGGCAGCCGATGCATTTTGTGACATCGTATGCCACGGCGCCGGTGAGCTCATCCTTGGTCAGGGCGCCGACGATGCAGGCCGAAGCGCAGGCCGGATCCTGGCAGTGCATGCACTGGACCTTGGCAAAGGTGGGAAGGGGCTGGTCAAATTTGTCAACTTTGCCGATAAAGTAGCGGTTGACCACCGTATAGGCACTCTCATCGGGCCGCCGTTTTTGATCAAAAATAGTACACTGACAGTGGGGGCTTTCCGGCGCCGGCAGTTGGTTCACCTTGCTACAGGCCTCTTCGCATTTGCGGCAGCCGATGCACCGGGTCAGGTCCACCAGGCAGCCAAAGGGGTCCGGCGGCGCCTTTGACGTCCATGCCCCGGCCGAAGAGGTCTGTGTGGTCACCGCTGCACCGGCGGCCCCCATGAATTTAAAAAAAGTCCTTCTGCTGAGCTCCATTTTACCTCCTTTTTAGACCGTTGAAAATAAACCGATCACCCCTTTTCAATACCAAGAAAAAAACCATCCCGGTTTTCCCGTTTGTAGGCGATTCTGTCCCTGGACCGCCCGACGATCAGTGTCAGATCCCCTGCCACGTCGCCGTCACCGACGATCACCTCGAGAACATCCCCTTTTCCCATCGTTTCCAGCCGGCTTTTACATTTCAAAAGGGCCAGCGGCATGATAAGGCCTCTGAGGTTCAATTGAGATCGAGCAGCCATGGGATCTCCGCACCAAAAATGTTTTTGTTCCATGCACTGCCTGGCAGCACACGCCGGTTTGAATTGTTTGAGCTGCAACAGCTGTACCGGCAGAGTAAAAAAACAAAGAACACAACGAAATGCCCGGGATATTCGAGAAAGCCCAGGAAAGCGATCAGCCGATGTTGGCCTTCCACAGAGAGTGCAGGGGCGGGTCAGACTTGCCGTATTACAATTTTTGCTGTCTGTTTTGAGAAAAAGCAAAAAAGCAAGACCCCGATGGATAATTGCGGGTATGGAAAGGCAGGCGTTGACAAGAAAAAGGGTCAGTGGTATTTAAACGATTGTTAAACTGTTTAAACAGATTAAACATGGGTTACAAGGAGGGATTGTGGATGACCACGAAATAAACGTTTTCTGGAAAAAAATCGTCAACACCATCAATGACGGCTTGATGTTCATCGGCCCCGAGGGCACCATCTTAATGGTCAACAACGCCTTTGAGACCCTTACCGGATACAGTGCCGAAGAGACCA
This sequence comes from Desulfobacteraceae bacterium, assembly GCA_046496975.1. Lineage (GTDB taxonomy): Bacteria > Desulfobacterota > Desulfobacteria > Desulfobacterales > Desulfobacteraceae > DATFJZ01. The sequence goes on from JAWOGI010000176.1 coordinate 17,586, forward strand.
TCGGGCTCTCCTGCAGGATGCTGGGGTGTGATGCCTGTGAGCAGATCCTGCAGAGGGGAAAGAACAGTGCCTGGTGCAAATTGTTCGAGCCGGGGCACCACGACATGAAAAAATGCCGGTGCCTGATCAAGTGCAAAGACGGCAGCTTTCTGCCGGTTCTGAAAAACGCATCGGTCTTGTGGGACGAGGAGAAAACCCTGCTCGGGGTGGTCGAAACCCTCACCGACATATCCGAACTTGCCCGGCTGGATGAAAAAGTGCACCGCCTTTCCCGGCAGTATGAGCAGAGCAATGGTTTCATGGGCATGGTGGGCAAGTCCCGAAAGATGGAAACGGTGTTTGACATGATCCGGAAGGCCGGCCAGAGCAGCGCCCCTGTCATTCTTTTCGGCGAAAGCGGAACAGGCAAAGAGCTTGCCGCCAATGCCATCCACCTGTGCGGCGCAAGAAAGGAAGGCCCCTTTATTCAGCTCAACTGCGCCGCATTGAACCAGGCGGTCCTGGAAAGTGAATTGTTCGGCCATGCAAAGGGGGCCTTTACCGGTGCCTTTGCCAGCCGTATCGGCCGGTTTGAGGCGGCCAGCCGCGGTGATTTTTTCCTCGATGAGATCGGCGACATTCCCTATCCCATCCAGACCAAACTGCTCAGGGTGCTGGAATCCGGCCAGTTTGAAAGGGTGGGAGAGATCACTTCCCTCAGGGCCGACGTCAGGATTATCACCGCCACGAACAAAAACCTTGAACAGCTGGTGGAACAGAACCAGTTCCGCCAGGACCTCTTTTTCCGGATCAATGTGATTCCCATCCATCTGCCGCCCTTGAGAAAGAGACGGGAGGATATCCCCCTTTTGATCAACGGGTTTATCCACGATTTAAACGGCAAAACCGGCAAGGAGATCAAGGGTCTGAGCCGGGATGCCATGGCACTGTTCATGGCATATTCCTGGCCGGGCAATGTCCGGGAGCTGAAAAATGCCATGGAGTATGCCTATGTCACGGCAGAGGGGTCCATTGTGAAGCCTGAGCATCTGCCCCGGAACATTTTTGCCGTCCACCACAGCAGTGCTGAGTTTCCCCTTTCGATAAAGAGAGGCCCCAGGGAAATTCCCCATGAGAAAAAAGAGCTGATCCGGGCCCTGCATCAGACAAAGGGCAACCAGACCCGGGCGGCGAAGCTGTTGAACATCAACCGGGTCACGGTGTGGAACCGCATGAAAAAGTACAACATCGACCTTAAAAAGGAGATGTTTGTGTGACGACTGTGGTCAGCATACGTTACCTCATTTTCAGATGTATTATCAGGTCATCTTTCTTTATTTCCCCCGGGCCGTTCGCCTATAACCCGTCCAGGGGGCTTTCGCGAGTTTCATGCAACAAAAAGGCACAAAGTTTACCACACCGGCGCCTGGTCCACAATAAACGGCGAACAATGAACGGCCATGCTCTGTTTTTTCACCCAGAGCCTCACCATGGTGGCCGACTCACTGCCAATATTGGTTCGGCTGGGCAGTTGTTCGGCAAATCCAATGTCCTGGAGTCGAAAGATATGGTAAAAACTGTTGACGGTGAAGGGGTCGGCAATCAAAACCACCTTGTCCCTGTCATGGGGGTGGATCCTGGGCGATCCGGTAAAGGGGATGTGGGTGTGCCGCTCCCTGGCCGGGGGCTGTCGGTACGACTGAATTTCAAAATGCTCTTTTAGCTTGAGGAAATTAATCACGGGCATGGCTGTCACTCCTTTCCAAAAGAAGACCGATCTGTTAAAAAAAACGCGGTCTTGATCATAAAGGCAGGTCAGGCTTTCCCCCTTGGCCGAAACGATGATCAAGGTCGTTTTTTCTGCTGAAGGGTCTGTTTTTATCGAGTTCTTTTTCACTGTATCGCAACTGTTTCATCCAAGTCAAATGGTAATCTGCAAGTTCCCCTCCCTGCGGCAGAAAAAAAGGAGTTTGCAAGGGCTGTTTTTGTGGTACAAAAGACGGCAGAGTCACTTGTCAAGTGCATGCTTTTCTCAACGGGACCGGGTTTGATTTGTTCTTCTTCTGCTGATATATCCCGCTGGAAAAACCGGGCTTGGTCATAACATCGGCCAAATCAGCAAACTTGACCCCTCCGTCCCATGGCTGATGGCTGCTTGTAATTAATCTTTGTTGACAAACAAAAAAGTCTTATTATAATGATACTTAGTATACCCTGCAGGGGTATGGTATTATTAACCTTGGCCGGGAGGGCTCCATGGCGGAAGATGACGTGACAAAGGCAAGTGTGGCACGGCTCCAGCGGATAGAAGGGCAGGTGCGCGGTATCAAGAAGATGATCGAGAATGACAAGTACTGCATCGATGTGATCAACCAGATCACCGCTGCCCAGAAGGCCCTGGACGGGGTGTCCCGGCTGATCATGAAGCGCCATGTGGAAACCTGTGTGGCCAATGCCATATCCCACGGCCAGGGGCAGGAGATAATCAATGAATTAATCGAAACGGTTTACAAAGTTTCCAGAAAATAGAAGGGGATGGTATGGATTTTATCGTTGCGCTGATCAAGGAAATTCTGGTGTTTTACAATGAAGTGGCCATCTACCTGGTTTTCGGGTTTGCCGTTGCGGCAATTCTCCACGTGGTTTTTCCCGAATCCGTGGTGAAAAAGCACCTGGGAGGAAACACCTTTGGTTCGGTGTTCAAGTCCTCCCTCTTCGGCATCCCCCTGCCCCTCTGTTCCTGCGGGGTGGTGCCGGTGGCCACCTCCCTGAAAAACAGCGGGGCCTCCAGGGGGGCCACCATCTCATTCCTCGTCTCAACCCCCCAGGTGGGGGCGGACAGCTTCTTGATCACCTATTCGCTGATCGGCTGGTTTTTCGGGGTGTTCAGAATCGTGGCCTCGTTTATTATCGCCATGGCGGCGGGGATCCTTGTCAACCTTTTTGGAAAGGAAGATGAAAACGATAGGAGGGGTTTCCCCATGGCCCCCAATGCCGGGGAAGAGCCCAGGTCCGAGAAGCTGCGCAATATTGTCGGGTACGTCGAGTACACCCTGCTGGGCTCCATTGCCAATTCGCTGGTGGTGGGAATTGTCATTGCCGCCCTCATCGCCGCCGTGGTGCCGGACAATTTCTTTGAACTCTACCTGAGCAGCGATTTCCTCTCCATGGTGCTGATGCTGGTGGTGGCCATCCCCATGTACATCTGCGCCTCGTCATCAACCCCCATTGCGGCATCCCTGATCATGAAGGGGATGAGTCCCGGTGCGGCCCTGGTGTTTCTCCTTGCCGGTCCGGCAACCAACGCCATGGGCATCAGCGCCATAATGAAGGTGGTGGGCAGAAAATCCACGGGGATCTATCTTGGGGTCATTGCCGCAGGCAGCATCGCCATGGGGTACCTGCTCAACCTTATCACCGGTTTTTACGGAAAAACATCGGTGCTCATGTTTGACCAGCACGAAATCCTTCCAGGGTGGCTCAAGCTTTCAGGGTCTATGATTCTTCTGGCCATGCTCGCCTGGTACTATTTCCACATGAAGATCATGCCCATGTTGAAAAAAAAAGATGATATCATGGAAAAAGGCACTGCACTGACAGTCTCCGGAATGAGCTGCATGCACTGTTCTGGTGCTGTTACCAAGGCCGTGGAGTCTGTGGAAGGCACTTCCCATGTCAAGGTCAGCCTTGAAAAGAAAACAGTCCATTTTACCATGGAAAATTCAGACAAAGTCGGCCAGGTCAAAAACGCCATCGCCATGGCGGGCTTTACCGTGAATTAATCGTTTCTGATCTTTTCAGTTGAATTCAACGGCACCCGACCTGATCAACATGAAAAAGAAAAGGTTAAGATAAAAGGATCGATGTGATGACACCTGAAGAATTAAGGACTTTATCAGCCAAAGGAAATTTTGACAGCCACACGTCGGGATTTTGCAACGGGCATGTCCAGGCCAATCTGGTTGTCCTGCCCGGGGAATATGCCGACGATTTTCACCAGTTCTGCAAAAACAATCCAAAGCCCTGTCCTCTGCTGGAAGTGGTTGGCCCTGGAAGCCACCATACCCGGCGGCTTGCCCCCCAGGCAGATCTTCTGGACACGATCCCCCGGTATCTCGTCTGGAAGGACGGTCATGTCGAAAAGGAGGTCGGCAGCATCAAGGAAATCTATTCGGAAGAGTTTGTATTTTTTCTTCTGGGATGCAGCTTTTCTTTTGAGCAGGCCCTTATGGCATCGGGCATTACTCTGCGCCATGTGGAGCAGAAAAAAAATGTTGCCATGTTCGACACGGCAATCGAATTGACACCGGCAGGGGTGTTTTGCGGCAATATGGTGGTCAGCATGAGACCTGTTCATTATTCACTGGTACCCAAAGCCTGTGTGATCACCGGGAAGTATCCCGATGTTCATGGCGAGCCTGTTCATATAGGGTATCCCCATATGATCGGCATTCAAGATATCAATTGTCCGGATTACGGGGAAGCTGTTGAAATCAAACCGGATGAAATACCGGTTTTCTGGGCCTGCGGCGTAACCCCCCAGAATGTGCTGGCCAAGGCAAAGCTACCCTTTGCCATCACCCATGCCCCTGGTTTCATGTTTGTCGGTGACAGCCGAAACGAAAATTTCAAAGGACAAATTTGTCCTTGTTATGTTTGAGAACACACTACATTTTATATCCTCCACCATTTTATTCACCACTATAGCAGACATTTCGCCCAAACATAATTGGTCCATATAGTGTGTAACTAAAGGTTCTACATCAAGTACTTTTGCTTTCGAGTAAATATCGTTCATTGCAACCTTCCCTTTTTGTTTCTTTTCAGTAGGTTACAATATCACAAACAAACGAAAAGGTCTGATGAAGGATGCCGATATTTCCGTTTTTTCTTGATGCAGAGACTATACCAGACTATCAATCAAGATGTCAAATGCTAAACTGTCCTCTCTCCCTTGCCAGAAAAACAGCGGTGCTCATGTTTCACCAGCACGAGATTCTTCCGGGGTGGATGAAGCTTTCGTGGTCGATGATTCTTCTGGCCATGCTCGCCTGGTACTATTTCCACATGAAGATCGTGCCCATGCTAAAAAGAGGTGTCAAACAGGAGGGCATTGTATTGAACCCCTGTATCGTTAAATTCCATGAAAAGCAGTTTCAGCCTTTCATTGGCGGTATCAACGGCAAGGTCCTTTTCCTTGTTGCTGTTGCTGTTTTCCGTCGGAAAACAGGCAAGGCATCTTTGAAAGCAGCTCGTTTTGCCAAGGGTGGTTATGGTAAAATTGCCCATTAAAAAGGTCTGGGCGTTTTCATGGCTTGCAAAGTGCTCCACAGCAGGAACAAATTCAAGATCCATCTCAATGCTGACACTGTTCCCCTCTTTTGCGATATTGATATAGTCCTGCAGGGTCAGGATGCCGCCGTGGGACGCATTTTTATCCTGATCCATGTTTTCGTATTTGACCATCATATTTTCCAGGCTGAAGAGCTGCTCTTCCATCTCGATCCCGCTGTTTTTAAGCCTGGCATAATCCCTCTGCAGATAACGGTTGGCTATCATAACCGCCTGGGATACATGGGGGCAGAGGTTGTGGGGGCATCCCCTGGCATAGCATTTCCTGAACATGTACTCCCTGTCGTCAACGGTTCCAGAGTACCGGCAGAGAAATATATACGCCTGGAACGTTTCATTTCTATGGGCAAAGTTGACAGGAACGATTTCAAAGTCTGTGGCACATGTCAGTTCAGCCCCGTTTTTCACAATATCGATGAGATCTGTTATCCGTTGGGGTTGTTTATTTTTCATTGTACCGTTCATGGGGGCCCCCTTTGTTGTTTTAATAGACCAGGTGGATGTCGGATTTTATGGCGATCATGTTCAGGGTGCCGCCGGATGTCACTTCGGCACCTTCAAATAGATCGGTATCCTTGATATGTCTCTCTTCCATGCAGGGCTTGCACACCAGCATTTTTCCGCCGAGTTCCGTAAAATCATTGATCAGTTTTTTTAACGGGGAAAACCCGCCGGCTGCCGGCACATGATCTGTATAGTTTTTCAAGGCGAGGTATACGCCTCCTCCCTGGAATGCGATGGTGGTGTCAATATCCAGCGCAATGGCAGCACTGGCCATGGCCAGGCAGATGGAGGCTTTTTCCGGGTTTTCTCCGCCGGACGTACAAAGATAGAGGGCTGTTTCCTGCTGGTTGCTCATGTTGATTGTCTCCTTTTCACTTGTGTTTTTGGGGCTTGGTCATAACATCGGCCACTTGTTACATTTGGCCGATTTTATGACCAAGCCCTGTTTTTGCAATGATTGTCTTGTTAAAATACCGTATCCGACTGTAAACACAGGATAACCCTGTGGTTCACTTTTGCAGGTTCGATCATAATGCCGTGGTACTCTGTTTCATGGCCGGTGTTGTGATTATAAAACAGGCCGTTCCGGTTATCCGGCATGCCTCGCCAGCAGTGCCGACAGGTCTTCCACCTCGGCTCCGGATTTTTTCAGGTTGCCAAGGCAGATGGGACACATGGCAACAATGGGTTTTCCAGGCACTTTCAGCTCCTCCACCCTTTTTTCCATGATCTCATGGGAAAGCCTGGGAGAGATGGCTTCGGCCGGCCCACCGCAGCAATTGGTGAATTCACCGTTGTTCCTGATCCCGGAGGTTTTGATGCCCATGCCTGAAAGCAGACTCACCGGTGTTTTGGATGTCTTGAGATACCGGCCGTAAAAACACGGGTCGTGCAGGGTGACCTGGAGATTCTTTTCTTCACCTTTCAAATCGAGGAGTTCAAAATAGGGGGTGACATCAAACTGGTACCCGGTGTATTTGGGCACCAGAACCTTTAACGCATAAGTGGTGTGGGGATCCACCGTTATGATTCTGTGAACCCCTGCTTTTTTCAACTTTTTTGCCACATAATCGGCATGGGCCACAAACCCCTCCTGGTCGCCAAGATCGTAGAGAAGAATCCCCGAATAGTTGTCAATGTTTGGATTGTAGCCAAAATTGATGCCGGATTTTACCAGCAGTCCAGCAATGTCTTCCAGTGCTTTTCCTGCTTTTTTTTGGGCCTTTAGCGAGGTGATCAGGGCAAGTCCCATGCCTGACAGATAACCGGGCATGTATCTGGCGTATTTGAGATACTTTGCCCATTTGGTATCCTCAAAGGCCTCAAGGTATCGGGTGGATTTGTCAATAAACGGGGTAAACTGGTACATCAGCCCTGTTATCAGCATGTACTCGCCTGTTTTGGGCAGGTTCTGACTTTTCCACCACCGGTTTGCCATGAACTTTGGAATACCAAAGGGGCTTTTTGTCTGTTTTACGTTGCCGGCGAGGATTTCGATTATGTCATGGGGATGAAACATCGTTAAGACCTCCTCTGGTTTGAAACAACAAACCGTTTCAGTCCAAGGATCACCTCTCCGGGATCCGCCTGCCTTGGACAGGTTTGGGTACACAGTCCACAGTGGAGACAGCGCCATAACTCATCGGCGTTTTCAAGGATCTTCTCCTTTGCACCGATCTGGATATACCGGATCATCCGCCTTGGAAAATTGTCATGGACAAGGGGGCAGATGGCAGCACAGGTCCCGCAGTTAAAACACTCAAGGGCGGTATCCTCGCTGTACTGCTTTAACTCTTCTGCAAAATTTGAATTCACCGACGTCATGTTGCACCTTTTGCCTTTTTTAAGTTTCTGCCAGACCATATGTGAAATAGTCCCCGCTTTTTTCCTTTTCCAGGACCTCTCCATACTTTTTTAATGCCATGACATACCACAGGGTAGCATCCGTTGGCAGACCGGCTGCCTCTGCTATCTCAGGTATGGTGGCATTGCTGTCGTTGAGCGCCTCCCTGATTGATTTCACGGCTTTTTTCTGGGCTTTCACCCTGGCAGAAGCCGCTGCAACAAGGCTGCCCCTTTTTTTACGCAGCGCCTTCAGGGCCTCTTTTTTTGCCTGTTTTTCACTCTTTTCGTCACTCATATCTCTCCCCCGGGGGACGTCTTGTTTTGCTTGAAAGGTGAATCAGAAACCGCTGTTGTATCGGCAACAATGGCGTCCACCATCTTTTCGTACTGGCTCAATCCCCAGCCGTTGATATCAATGGCCTTTTCCCTGCAGACCGCTGCGCAGGCACCGCAGCCAAGGCACACGGCCGCTGTTACCCTGGCTTTTTTCACTTTTTTACCTTTGATTTCCATCTCCACAAGGGTCAAAGCCCCTTCCTTGATGCACGCCTCTACACAGTCGCCGTTTCCGCAGCATCTTTCCAGGTCCACCTCTGCCACAAAGGGATCCAGTTCGATGTATCCCTTGCCGAGAAGTGCCGCCGCCTTGACCGCCGCCGCTCCGGCCGCATTGCACGCCTCTCCCGAATCCATGGGGGCCTGACAGGTTCCGGCAAGGAAAATACCCGAACCCGGCACCTCCACGGGCCTCAGCTTGGGATGAACCTCCTGGAGAAAACCGTCCGCTCCCACGGGCAGCTTCATTGCTGCTGTAAGATCAGAAACATCGGCCGGTTCAACACCTGTGACCAGCACAACCAGGTCACAGGGAACAGTGAGCCGTTCATTAAAGGTCAAGGTGTCTGTAATGGCAACTTCCAGGGGAGAATCCCCGTTGTCCTTTTTTGTCACCTGGGGCATGTCGCCGTCGTCGAACCTCATGAAGACGACCCTGTTGGCCGAGGCTTGCGTGTAAAGATCTTCCTGGCCCCGTCCATAGGTTCTGATGTCCCGGTACATATCGTAGATGCGGGTGCCGGGGAAACGCTCTCTTACCTGGTTGGCCGCATTGAGCGCGGCGGAACAGCAGGTCCTTGAGCAGTATTCGTTGAGCTTTTTGTTTTCTTTGGCCGGGTGAATGCCCGGGATCCGGCGGCTGCCCACACAGTGGATCATCACCATGGTTCTTATTTTTCTATTGTTGATCTTCAGCAGGGAATCCCCTGGTGTGTTCTCCTTTAACACCCTGATCAGGTCCGGCAGGGTAATCACTTCCCGGAACCGGCCATAACCCAACTCGCCTGTAAACGGAGTGTAGTGCTTAAGTCCGGTTGCCATGACAATGGCCCCTGTGGTCACAGTGGTTCTGTTGTTTTCCGGGCTGTTGTGGTCTGCAACGGTGACGGTGAAATTTCCCACATACCCGTCCACCGTTTCCACCGTGGTGTTTGTCATCAGAGCGATGTTTTTGCTGGCCGATACTGCGTCAACAAGCTCCTTTACCAGATCAGAGGCCTTTTCACGGTTGGGGGCAAGCAGGCCAAGGCTGTTCAGCGCGCCCCCGGGTCGGTGTGACTGTTCAACAATGGTCACCTCGATTCCCCGGGCAGAAAGATCCAGGGCCGCTTTCAGCCCTGCTATGCCGGCCCCCACAATGGTGGTGTGCTGCACCGCCTCCACCCGGACAGGTTCCAGGGGTTTGAGAAGTTCCGCCTTGGCAGTGGCCGAGGCGACGAGTTTTGCCGCCTTGTCCGTGGCCCCGTCGCCGTGGTGGACCCAGCTCACCTGCTCCCTGATATTGGCGTGTTCATAGATGAAAGGATTGGCCCCGGCCCTTTCAATGGCCCCCCTGAAGGTCTTTTCATGGAGACTCGGGGCACAGGAGGCCACAACCACCCTGTCGCAGACACCGTTTTTCAGGTCCTCTATGATCATCTCCTGGCCGGGATCGGAACACATAAAGCTGCTGGTTCTGGCAACGGCAACATTGTCAAGCTGTTCGGCCCTGTTTCTTACCGTTTCAACCTCCACATGGTCGGAGATGTTGCCACCGCAATAGCAGATGTAAACCCCGACCCTCTCCTTTTTTTCGCCGCTATCCTGCAAAGGATTGTCTTTATCGATCTCTCTGCCGTTATGGGTGTCGCTCATTTTTCTTCTCTCCCTGGAACTTCACTCTTGGTATAATTGGCGGGCTTGATCAGAACGTTAGCCAAATCCCTCCACTGATCCCATGGCCGGTGTTATGAACAAACCATGGCCGGCTTTTATGTTGTTTCGCGGCGGATCATGCACGGGGCACCCCCTTTATGATCAAGCCATGGCAGGCTTCTTCTATGCCGTCTGTTTCGACATTATTTTTGCCGCTTCCATGGCGGCCAGCCCCGATTCTGTTATGGTGTCCACAATATCCTTGGGTCCAACTGCAGCTCCTGCCGCAACAACGCCTTCCATGTCGGTCAGCACAGGGGAGAGCCTGGGTTTTATGGAGGTGATAAAGTCGTCCGATGCCGTTGACACCGGACAGGCACCCCCGGGATGCCAGCCCGGCACCATTCCCATGGAGAGCACCACCAGGTCATGGTCTGCCGCTGCGATACCGGATCCATCCTGGGCTTCGTACCGTACCACGGCCTTTCCACTTTCCCCCTGGTCGATCCTGGCAATCTTGCCTCTGACAAATTCGATGCCCATGGCTTTGGCATTCTGGTAAAACTGCTCATACCCCTTGCCAAAGGCCCTGATATCCATGTAGTAGATGGTGATGTCCGCCAGAGGAAGGGCACCGGACAAAAGCATGGCCTGTTTGACGGCATACATGCAGCACACCCTGGAGCAGTAGGAAACGCCCATGCTGGCATCCCTGGATCCGGCGCACTGGACATAGGCAATGGAGTCCGGCTCCATGCCGTCGGAGGGGCGCAGCACCCGGTTATACGGCCCATGGGGGGCCAGCAGCCGCTCCATCTGCAGCGCATCAACGACATTGGGGATTTTTCCCTTGCCGTACTGCACCTTGTCCGTTACAGGGGAGAGTTCAAATCCCGTTGACAGCACTGCCGTCCTGGCAGAAATGGTAAAACGCTGATCCTGCTGAAAATAGTCGATGGCATCTGTGGGGCACACCTTTTCGCACTGCCCGCAGAGCATGCAATTGTCCGAATCCAGCACCGCCACCTGGGGGATGGCATTGGAAAAGGGAATGGCGATGGCCTTGGTGGCTGAAAAGCCGCCCTGTTCCTTGTCCGGGCGCAGAACAGGACAGACATACTCGCATTTTCTACAGCCGATGCATCTGTCAGCATCCACAAACCGGGCCTTCTGAGTCACGGAAGCTCTGATTCCGGTGCTGCCCGTTTCCATTGCGTCAAGGGTGCAATGGGTGAAAAGGGTGATCTTTTCATGGTGGGCGGCGGAGGCCATCTTCGGTGTGGTGATGCAGCTGGCGCAGTCCAGGGTTGGAAACACCTTGGAGAGCCGTATCATTTTCCCGCCGATGGAGGCATCCTTTTCCACAACGGCCACCGTGTATCCCTGGTCGGCAAGGTCAAGGGCCGATTGAAGCCCGGCGATGCCGCCGCCCACAACAAGGGTGTCAAACTGTTTTCTCTTGCTTGTTTGCATTCAAACTCCTCCTGTTACGTTTTGGACCTGATCCCCTTCTCCAGCACCCATATACAAGAACTCGCTCCCCGGGTGTTACCGGAACGCCGGTGCCCCCAACTGGTTCACCAGGTCGTTCATCTGGTTGACCTCGTTGAGGAATGCCCGGTTGCACACCGTGCAGATGGCCGTCAGGCGCAACCGCTTGGTATCCAGATCCTGCTGTTTCATCTCTTTGTAGACCCTGTCCAGCCGTTGTGCCAACGCCTTGTACGCACCGTCATAGGGACACTCCTCGCCGCAGGCCATGACAATGATGCCGCTGATCCCTTTTTTGAAACAGTCAAGGTAAAAGCTCTCCGGAAAGAGAACCGGCGCCTTGACCCTGAGAATATAGGTGTTGGCGGGGTAGGAGGCGTGGGCCTGGCCGACAGAGTCTGCACCCGGGTAGGCACAGGTCTCTGTTGCCAGAATGAGAATTTTGTTTTGCCCTTTGCTGTTTCCCTGGTGGGATGCCATGGTAACCGCCTATTTGTTTCTGGTGACAAAGTGTTTGTCACAGCCGTCGGATTCAGTGTATCCAAGGTATTCGTGGCCGACCTTGCCGGCCCATGCCGGGATGTCTGTCCGGGTTCCAGAATCGTTGGAGAGAATTTCAAGGATCTCCCCGACCTGTACCTTGCCGATCCCTTTCTTTGCCTCGAGAAGGGGTCCGGGGCAGGCGCTGCCCCTGGCGTCCACTGAATTTGCCGCGGTGATTGCATTGAGATCTGTCATTGTCATGCCTCCATAGTCATAGTTGTCAGTTTACGACGGGTTAAGGAGCTGTTATGCCCCCGCCGTACAGGCAGCACCGGGAAGTCAACGTAAACCAGACTGTTTTTTCCCGGCCCTTTGGCCGTCTGTGTTTTCCTTAACCATGGTGAAGAGCAAAAGAAATGCCAGTTGGAAAAAAAGAGGTGCTGTTCTGGGATATAAACGGCCTGACAGCCTTTTATAGCGTGGTTTTAGCAATAATTATTTTTTGAAAAATCAGCAGTGGATTCTTTTTATACCCGTTGACAATTGCCCTGGAAATCGTTACTATACGTTACCTACAACGTTATGGTTGCGCTTCCTTGTCAGGAAATCTCCTGGCATGGGGAATTTTATAAAAGGAGTTCTCATGAAAACCCAGGAATTTTGGAACGCCAACTTTTTAAACCAGATCATCGAGACCATGGCAGACGGTCTTTTCACCCTGGACCCCAACGGCAGGATCACCTCCTGGAACCCGGCCATGGAGCGTATCAGCGGGCATAGTGCCGACGAGGCCATGGGCAGGGGATGCAATATTCTCCAGTGCACCCGCTGCTTTGGCAAAGAGTGTCCTGCCGATATTGCAAAGTGCGGTGTTTTGGATCACGGCGTTTCCCATGCCAAGGAGTGCCATGTGACCCACAAGCAGGGGCATGAAGTGCCGGTGATCAAGAGCGCCCGGGTGATCACCGATGACCGGGGGGAGATCATGGGCATTGTCGAGTCCCTCACCGATCTCACCGAGATGCACCGGTTGAAAAAAAAGGCCGAAGAGGCGGAACGCCGCCTGGGGGAGAAACACCGGCTGGACAATATCATCGGCAAAAGCCCGGTGATGAAAAACGTGTTTGAGGCGGTGACCGCCGCGGCAAACAGCCGGGCAACGGTGCTGATCCAGGGAGAGAGCGGCACCGGCAAAGAACTGGTGGCAGGCGCCATCCACTATCACAGCGACCAGTTTGACCATGCCATGGTAACGGTCAACTGCAGCGCCCTGTCTGAAAATCTTCTTGAAAGCGAGCTCTTCGGCCATGTCAAGGGGGCCTTTACCGGCGCCCACCGGGACCGCACCGGGCGGTTTGAAGAGGCGGACAAGGGAACCATCTTCCTTGACGAGATCGGAGAACTCACCCCCTACATGCAGGTGAAGCTGCTGCGGGTGCTCCAGGAGAGGGAAATTGAAAGGGTGGGAGAATC
>JAWOGI010000231.1:0-7092 GCA_046496975.1 Desulfobacteraceae bacterium
TCAATAACAAAAGCCTGACCCCGTTGGCCCGCCAAATGTGACGAGCGGCCGATGTTATGACCAGGCCCGCTGCGTCTATTCTTTTAACTTTTATCCAAGCCCAAGCTATCCTATCCTTGATTTTTTTACAAGTCAATGCTGAAACCGCCTGGGGCGGCGCAATAAGCTTTCATCATTCGTTGTGGCCGGTCCATGGTCATCGAACCGTCCACAACGACCTTTGGTTTCAGGAGAACACCGCCTGCCTGAGTTCTTCGATATCTGCTTTTTCCACCCTGGCCTGTCCGATGGCGGCAAGAAACACAAAATGGATGGTGCTGCCCTGTTTTTTCTTGTCTTTTGCCACAGCGTCCATGACAAGGTCCGGGGAAATGTCATGGGTGATTGGCAGGTGAAGTTGCTGGAGAACACTTGTGATCCTCCGGTACTCCTGGTCGGTGATCATCCCCCTCTGTTTTGAAAGGTCTGCTGCCCCGGCCATGCCCACGGCCACGGCCATGCCGTGGGAGATGCCATTGCCGGCGGCGGTCTTTTCCAGGGCGTGGCCGATGGTGTGGCCGAAATTGAGCTTGCGCCGATCTCCGGTCTCTTTTTCGTCCTTTTCAACCATCTCTTTTTTTATCCTTACCGAATCCAGAACAAGCCTTGTGATGACAGCATGGTCCAGGGCAAGGGCTTTTTCTGCGTTGGCCTCTATAAACGAGACCATGGCCTCGTCGGCAATGAGGCCGTGCTTGACGATCTCGGCAAGCCCGTTAATGATCTCTTTTTCCGGCAGGGTGTTGAGCAGGGAGGTGTCGCACAACACAAATTCCGGTTGGGAAAAGACCCCCACCATGTTTTTAAAGGCGTCAAAATTGACTCCGTTTTTCCCCCCCACGCTGGCATCCACCTGGGAGAGAAGGGTGGTTGCCACAAATCCGAAAAAGAGCCCCCTCATGTAGGTGGCGGCGACAAACCCCGTGATGTCGCACACAATACCGCCGCCGATGCCGAGGATAAAGGTGGACCTGTCAGCTTCCAGCCGGATCAGCTCCCTGTATATGGTTTCACAGGTTGCCAGGGTTTTGATTTTTTCGCCGGTGGGGATGGTGATCACCGGACAGCGGGGAAAAAGGGGGCCGTAAATCCTTTCAACGGTTTCATCGGTGATGATGATGGTTTTTACCTCTGGAAGCCAGGCTGCAACATTGCTTAACTTTTCCCCCACATGGATGGCGGATATCCGATTGTCGGTTTTTACCTCCAGGGTCTTCATTGGGTGTCTCCTGCAATGCGGTGAATGGCATTGACTTTTTGCATGAGATCTTCAAACTGGTCCGGGTAAAGGGACTGGGCGCCGTCGCTCATGGCCTCTTCCGGGATGTGGTGCACCTCCACCATGAGCCCGTCGGCCCCGACGGCTGCTGCGGCACATGCCAGGGGGACGACCTGGTCCCTGACCCCTGCGGCATGGCTGGGGTCGACGATGAGGGGCAGGTGGCTCTCTTTTTTTGCCGCAGGAACCACCGAAAGGTCCAGGGTGTTGCGCGAGTGTTTCACAAAGGTCCTCACCCCCCTCTCACAGAGAATCACCTGGTCGTTGCCCTCTTCCATGATGTACTCAGCGGCCATGAGCCACTCCTGGAGGGTCGCCGACATCCCCCGCTTGAGGATGATGGGCCGGTGTGATTTCCCTGCCCGCTTGAGCAGGGAGAAGTTCTGCATGTTCCGGGTTCCGATCTGCACGACGTCGGCATGGGTCTCCACCATGTCAAAGGTTTCGATGTCCATCACCTCGGTTGCAACGGGCAGCCCTGTTTCGGTGCGGACCCGGGCGAGGATCTCAAGCCCCTCTTCGCCAAGGCCCTGGAAAGAGTAGGGCGACGAACGGGGTTTAAAGGCGCCTCC
Organism: Desulfobacteraceae bacterium; assembly: GCA_046496975.1. GTDB lineage: Bacteria > Desulfobacterota > Desulfobacteria > Desulfobacterales > Desulfobacteraceae > DATFJZ01. The sequence continues at coordinate 1,891 of JAWOGI010000231.1, forward strand.
CCGGAACATGGCGGCACCGGCCTTTTTCACGGCTTTGGCAATGGTCAAGGCCTGCTCTTGGCTTTCAACGGCACAGGGTCCTGCCAGTACCGGCATGGAGCCGTCTCCGAACAGCACACCACCGGCATCCACAACGGTGTTCTCCTGCTTCACCTCACGGCTCACCAGTTTGTAGGGTTTTGTCACGGGAATGACTTCTTTTACACCGTCAAGGCCGAGAAAATGGGCAGCATCCACGGATCCCTTGTTGTAGAGGATGCCAATGGAGACCCTGTCTCCCCCGGGAATGGGACGGGCGGTGTAGCCCCGCTTTTCAGCTGTTGTTACAACTCCTTCGACCTGCTGTTCTGTTGTGTTTTTTTTCATTACAATAAGCATTGTGTTCTCCCTGTTATCGGTTCTTTGAGTATTGTCACCAGATAGTCATCACAGCAATAAAAAAGGCTGCCGGTTTTTTACCTGCAGCCCTTTGAGACAATGCCCTGAAACAATAAAAAAGGCTGCAGACGGTTTGCCTGCAGCCTTTTCATTCCCTTGTTCGCTTTACTATGAAACAGAACTCAGACGGCAGGCGGGTGTAAAAGACCACCCCTGCCAACGGCAACCCCTGTCTGCCGGCAGTTTTTCCCCCTGGATGAAAAAAGTATTTTCTGTTTGATAATAAATCATAATTCATTTAGAACTATTGTATTGCTGGCAGCTTGTCAACACAAAAAAACAATTTTTGCAAATTTGTGTTGTCGGGCTTGATCATAACGTCGGCCAAATTGGCTGATCCCTCCGTGGCATGGCCGGTGTTATGCTCAAGGCCGGTGTTGTCAGGCCGGATTTTTAAAACAACCGATAAGGCCGTCATGGGGGGGCGGTCATAACATCGGCCACTTGTAACATTTGGCGGGCCAACGGGGTCATGACCCCACCCCACTTGGAAAGGAGTTTGCCGGCATGGGCATGGATGAAACGATGGATGAAAAAGAGCCTGTCACCCCTTCAAAGGACGATTCCTCTGGTGTTGAAACCCACGAGTTCTTTGCCGTGGAACGTATCATTGCCGTAAAGGCCGGGGCTGTTTTTTTAACGGCGGCCGGGGCGGTGTTCCTGGTGCTGTTCATGGGATTTGCGCCCCGGGTGTTTTCACTGGCGGCAATGGCCGCTGCCAGCGCCGGGGCAGGGGGGTATGTCCTTGCCCGTCTGCACAGGCCGGCAGAGGATTTTTTTTACAAGCATCTTCTCCTGGTGGTGTTCCTCGTGGACATTGCTGCTGCGGCCCTGCTTTCCGGGGGACTTGACAGCCCGGTTCTTGTGTGGCTTGTTCTGCTGCCCGTTGCAGCAGGGTTCATGATCAATTTTTCTGCCGTTTTCTGGTATGGCGGGCTCGGGGCTGGGGGTCTTGGGGGGGTGGCCGCACTCCAGGCAGGTTACGGCGCTGCTTCAGCCCCTGTTTCCGGCCAGTGGGGCATCTGGTTTTCTCTTTTCAATATTGTCGCAGTGCTTCTTGCTGTTTCCGGGTTTCTCTGGTTTTTCCTGGGCAGGCTTTTTAAAATAACTGCCGCCCAGGGTCAGATGGAAGAAAAATATCGAAAAATGTCCACACAGGCCGAGGATGCCAGCCGTGCCAAGGGGGAGTTTCTGGCCAATATGAGCCACGAGATCCGCACCCCCATGAACGGAATCATCGGTATCCTCCACGTTCTCATGGAAACCGAAATGACGGCGGAGCAGGAAAAATACCTGACCATTGTCTCCAGCAGCGCCAACGCCCTCTTGTCCATTATCAACGACATCCTTGATTTCTCAAAGATCGAGGCGGGCAAGCTCGACCTGGATATCATGCCCTTTGACCTGGAGATGGCCCTGGATGAAATAACGGCCATGCCGGCCACCCAGGCAAGGCAGAAGGGGATCGATTTCGAGTATGCCATGGAGCCGGATGTTCCCCGGCGGCTCATGGGAGACCCCGGGCGCATCCGCCAGATCATGAACAACCTCATTGGCAATGCCGTCAAGTTCACCGATGAAGGCGAGGTCACACTGCAGGTGGATCTGGTATCGGAAACCGAGCACACCGCTGTGGTGAGGTTCACCGTCAACGACACGGGCATCGGCATTGCTCCGGAAAACATGGAGAAGCTGTTCCGGGACTTTTCCCAGGCAGACGCCTCCACAACACGCAATTACGGGGGTACCGGTCTGGGACTTGCAATATGCAAGCTTCTGGCCGAGAAGATGAACGGCACCATCGGTGTGGAGAGCATGGAGATGATCGGCAGCACCTTCTGGTTCACCGCAGAGCTGGAAAAGGACCTGGAATGCCCTGTAAAATCGGCGAAAACTCCCTGCCGTCTGGAGGCGTTGAATGTGCTGGTGACCAGCGATGCCGTTTCCGGATGCGCCCGGCTTGAAGGTTTGATCGAAAAGCTCGGCATTACGGTAACCATGGCCGGCACTGCCAGGCAGGTGCCGGAACTGCTGAAAACCGCCTGCCTGGAGAGGGAAAAAATCGACATTGTCATGGTGGATGTCCAGGAGACAGACCATTTTGCCGAAGGCCTGGCGGAGACCATCCAAAAAGAGGAGTTGATTTGTGATGTTCAGCTTGTTATCCTGACCCCCATTGGAAAAAAGGGGGATGCCCGGCGGTTTGAGGCTGCCGGGTTCGATGCCTTTTTGAGCAAGCCCGTTGACGAGGCGCTCCTAGAGGCCTGCTTTAAAACCCTGGTGGAAAAGAGAGACGGTGAAGGCCCCCGCGGCCGGGTGATTACCCGGCACAGCATTGCCGAAAACCGCAAATACGCCACCCGGATCCTGGTGGCCGAGGACAAGGAGACCAATATCGTGGTGGCCAGGCATCTGTTGAACAACCTGGGGTTTGAGCCGGATTTTGCCAGGAACGGACAGGAGGCAGTTGAAAAGGTCCAGGATTATACCTATGATATTGTGTTCATGGACACCCAGATGCCGGTCATGGACGGGATCGAGGCCACCGAGCAGATCAGGGCGATGGAAAAGAGGGAAGAGAAAACACCGGCAAGGATCATTGCCATGACGGCCAATGTCCTGCCCAGGGACCGGGAGAATTGTTTTAAGGCCGGAATGGATGATTTTATCGCCAAGCCCGTGGATCCGGGAGAGCTCTTCCGGGTTCTCCACACCAGCACGGTGGTTGAAGACGAAGACCCCCACACCCCGTCGGAAACGGACATGGGAATGGAACCCGTCACCGGGCTGCCCGGTGACAAAGAGGCTTTGCCGGCCCCCTCTCCGGGAGCCAACAACGTCCCTGTTTATGACAGGGAGGGGCTCCTCGATCGGTTCGGGCACAACGAGGAATTGATAGAAACCGTTGTCCAGGCATTTGTCCAGGAGGGACCTGATCTGGTGGAAAGCCTGAAAAATGCCCTGGACAAGCAAGATTTTCCAGCTGCCCGAAATGTCAGCCACGCCTTGAAGGGGTGCGCCGCCAATGCCGGAGCGCCGGGGCTTTCTGCCGCTGCCCTGGAGATGGAAAAGAGCACGGAGAGCCGGGACGGAAAAGAGGTTGGAGCGCTCATGGAAATTATCGAAGCCCGATTGGATGCTTTTATTGAGGAGACAGCAGGATGATAGACCTGGAAACCATGTCCGTTCTTATTGTGGATGACATGAAGAGCATGCGCAGGACCATACGCAACATGTTCAAACAGCTCAAGCTGGGCAAGAATATCCGGCATGCTGAAAACGGACGGGAAGGGTGGAAGCTTTTGAAAGCCCTCCCCGTTGACCTGGCCGTTATCGACTGGAATATGCCGGTGATGAACGGGATCGAGCTTCTGGGCAGGATCAGGGAAGACCGGGATTTACGGGACATGCCGGTGATCATGATCACGGCCGAGTCGGAAAAGGACATTGTTGTGGAGGTGGCAGAGTCGGAAATCGATGCCTATCTGTTGAAACCCCTGACCATGAAGGCCCTGGACGGCAAGGTGCGGTCCATTGTTCACAACGCAAACCATCCGGACGATTTGACCCTCTCCCTGCGCAAAGCCAGGACCCTTGAAGAGGAGGGCAGAATCCCCGAAGCCATCGACCAGATCCGGGAGGCCCTGCGGGAAAGACCCAACGCCTCCCGGATTTTGAGGAAAATGGCCGTCCTTCACACAAAGATCAACAAGGATGTTATTGCCGAGAAGTGTTTTAAAAAGGCCGTGGCGGTGAACAAGAACGATGCCGTCACCCGGTATCTCCTCGGTGATTTCTACTGGAAAAAAGAAGATCTGGACAGTGCCGCCAGATACATTATCGAGGCGTTGGCCATCAGCCCCAGGGCCGTGCCCCGTGCCATGGAGCTGGGGGATCAGCTCATTAAAAAAGGCAAATCCGACAGGGCCTTTGATCTTTTTGACAAGGCTATCTCAAGATCCCTGGATACCAACGCCTCCAAGGAGGGGGTCCTTGCCATATACATGGACAACGGGGAGTACTGGGAAGCAAAAAAAATGTTAAAGAGCCTGATTAATTCCCAGCCCGACCGGTACGACCTGGTGTTCAAGCTCGGTGTGGTGTGTGAGAAGCTGCGGGATCTTGAGGGTGCCCTGGAACAGTTCAGAAAGGTGGATGAGAACATTGAAAACCATGTGGATGCCAAACTCCACATCGCCCGGATCTACTTTGACCGGAAAAAGACCTATGCCACCGATGATGTGATCCGGGAGATTCTCAAAATAGAGCCGGACAACGCCGAGGCCCTTGAGCTGAGACGGAAAAACACCTAGTACGGTCGGATGGTCATGCCGGGGTTTGGGAAAAAGAGGCAGGAATAAATTCAGCCCTGTTCCTGCCGTTGTTTTTAGCAAGATAAAGAGCCTCATCAGCACGTTTTAAAAAAATATCTTCATTGTCTTTTTCACTGAAAACAGCTACTCCAAGGCTTATTGTAACTGTTCCTGCGGTTTGAAACTGACTGTCGGCAATAATGGTTCTGAGCCTTTCGGCAATGAATAAAGCCCCTTTTTTTTCTGTTTCGCTCAAAAGAACCATAAATTCTTCGCCTCCCCACCTTGCAAAGGTGTCGGTTTCCCTTAAAGCCCCGGAAATTCTTGAGGTAAGCTCTTTGAGAACGCTGTCTCCAATATCATGACCAAATCGGTCGTTTATTGATTTGAAATGATCTATGTCAAACATTATTATTGAAAAGTTTGAATCATATCTTTTTTGCCTGCGGAT
>JAWOGI010000260.1:0-5076 GCA_046496975.1 Desulfobacteraceae bacterium
GGTGAGCTCACTTCCTACATGCAGGTGAAACTGCTAAGAGTGCTCCAGGAGAGGGAGATTGAAAGGGTGGGAGAATCGAGAAAGCGAAAGATCGACATCAGAATCATTGCCGCCACCCACCAGGACCTTTACCAGCTGGTCCAGCAGAAACGGTTCCGTGAAGACCTCTTCTACCGGCTCAAGGTGTTTCCCGTCGCCGTTCCGCCCCTGCGCCGAAGACGAGAGGACATTCCCCTGCTGGTGCGCTACTTCATGGACAAAGGCAACAAAAGGGAGAAAAAGACCATCGCCCATGTTTCCCCGGATGCCATGAAAAAACTCATGGAATACCCCTGGCCGGGCAATGTCCGGGAGCTTGAGAATGCCATGGAGCACGCCTTTGTCCTGTGCCGCTCCGGCCAGATCGAAACCGAACACCTGCCCGTTGAAATCATGGACAACTCCCGGACATGGTCCAGAAAAGAACCCCGGGAGAGCCCTGTTTACCCACAGAACAAACGCGGACATCAGCCCGCCGGCACGATCCCCACAAAAGAGGAACTCGAACGGCTCCTTGACCAGTGCAGCTGGAACAAGGCAGAAGTGGCAAGACGCATCGGCAAGAGCAGGACCTCCGTGTGGAAGTACATGAAAAAAATGAATATCCCCATGCAAACAGCCTGACCCCGTCTGCCCGGAAAGCCGCTCCATGGAATGGCGAGATGATACCCGGAAAATGAGAATACCTGCCTAACGGGTAGATTTTTGACTTGAACAATTTAAGAGAGAACAGGTTGCATTTTGGCAAAATCCAAAGAAGAGAAAAAAAAGCAGAAGCGCAAGAAAAAGAGGAAACAGGCCGGCGTCTCCAGGTCGAAACACGCCACCATAGAAAACGGCTGGTTTCATATGGAGGAGGCCAGTATTTTTATCAGCACAGGCTATCCAAAAAAAGCTGTTAAGGCGATAAAAAAGGCATTGCATTTTCTGCCCGATGAAGAAGAGGTGATCCATTCAATGGGGACCATTGCCCAGCGAGTCAAAGACGAGTCCCTGGAAGTTGATGCCATGGACGCCCTGGAACGGATCGGAAAATTAAACGATGAGATGAGGGTCAGCAGGGTCATCATGCGCTACAATCTTGGCAGATACGAGCAGTGCATTGCAGAGGTGGAAAAATTACTGGAAGAGTTTACCAAGCTTAAGATCAAAAACAAACGAGACGCCAAGAAAAACATAAAAGAGGTTGAAAACCGTTGCCGATTCATGCTCATGGAACAGGAGAAGGAAAGGGCGGTGAAAGCGCTTCGGGCTACCCGGAAACTGCAGAAAAACAAGACAGAAACGGCAACCAAGACTCCCCGGCCGGTTGATGCCGGCAGCCAGGCGGAACAGCAAAAGCAAAAGAACAAAAAGATCGTCAAGGGCCCTGAAAGCCAGGCCCCTGCCCCGAATATCCAGGCTGTCCCCGTGGTGTGCAACGTCGATGATGCGCCTTTTTTTGAGGCGCTCTCCGAGCCGTTGCCGTCAACCCCTGAAACCTATGAACTTGCCCTGTTAAGTCACAGAATCCGCTTTGCCGACTCCTTTGAAAGCCTTGTCTGCCTCACTTCCCTGACCCAGGTGCGCTCCTTCTGGTACCAGGAAGAGACGGCAAAGAAAGTGTTAAAGCAGTTCAGGGGCAGGGCCCTGTTGTCCGATGAGGTGGGCCTTGGCAAGACCATTGAGGCGCTGATCATACTGGTGGAGTATATCAAGCGGGGGATGGTGGCCACCGGGGTGATTTTAACGCCCACCCCTCTGGTCAGCCAGTGGAAAGAGGAGCTGAAACTGAAGTTCAACATGGACGTCCCCTCAACGGATGATCCAGAATTTCAATCGGGTTCCCGGACGTTCTGGGACAACCCCCTTGTGGTTGCGTCCATTAACCACGCCAAATCAAAAAAGAATTTCGATCTTGTCACCGGCAGGGAATACGACATGATCATTGTTGACGAGGCCCACCATCTGAAGAACCGTTCCACCCTGAACTGGAAGCTTGTCAATTCATTAAAAAAACGGTTTATCCTGCTTTTGACGGCCACACCCGTGGAAAATAACCTCATGGAGCTTTACAATCTGATCACCCTGCTCAAGCCGGGTCAGCTTGCCACGGCAAAGGCTTTCAGGGAAAAGTTCATGACCCGGGGAGACCCCACTGACCCCAGAAACCAGGCCCTTTTAAAAGAACTGCTCAACCAGGTGATGATACGCAACACCAGGGCACTGGCAGGCATTCACATCCCCCCGAGATTTGCCGAGACCATCCGCATTGAGCCGTTGGAGTCAGACAAGGTGTTTTACCAGAGACTGGAAGAGCTGATCCTCTCCCTCAACGAAAAAAAACAGGGGAGGGCAAAAACCATGGTGAAAAACCTGCTGGCCCAGGCAGGCTCCTCTCCAAAGGCTGTGGAGTTGAGCCTGAACAACATGCTTGCAAAAAAGGAGAGCCTCGGGGAACACGAAGAGGAGATCCGGGCGGTGAAGAACCTCTGCCGCACCACGGTGGACACACCCAAGAACATGGCCCTGATGAAGGTGATCAAAGCCACCAGAGAGAAAATCATCGTTTTTGTCAAATACAAGGGAACCATTGACCACCTTGCCGAATTCCTCGAGTGGAACAACATCTCCTTTTCCCTCTTCCACGGCTCCATGGACAACAAACAAAAGGATCTGTCAGTCGAAGAGTTTCGGGACAAAAACCAGGTACTGGTCACAACGGAAATCGGCGGCGAGGGGAGAAACCTCCAGTTCTGTTCACGGATGGTCAATTACGACCTGCCGTGGAACCCCATGAAAATCGAACAGAGGATCGGCCGTATTCACAGGATCGGCCAGGAAAACCAGGTACAGATTTTCAACTTCTGTGCCACCGGTTCCATTGAGGATTATATCCTCGATGTCCTTGACCGGAAGATCAACATGTTTGAGATGGTCATTGGAGAGATCGACATGGTTCTCGGCCGTGTCAGGGGAGAAAAGGAGTTCGGCGACATGGTGTACGACATCTGGGTAAACGCAGAAAACGAAGAGGAGCGCAAACAATCCTTTTCAAGCCTTGGCACAAAACTGAAACGGGCCAAAACAGGGTACCATAAAACCCGTGAGCTGGATGACAAGTTATTTGGTGACAACTATGAACTCTAATGTTTCCCCTGCTGACAGCAATATTGACCTGACCTCCTTTGTGGCCCGTTTTCTGCGGGAGAAAGGGGCTGTTGTGGAGTCTGAAAACCAGAAGATCACTGCCCTGCTGCCCGACGACCTCGCCGCGGCGCTGAATAGTGACGAAGAGATCCTCCTGGTCCAGAATCAGGAACAGATGGCAAAACCCGACGAAAAGAACGTTTACGCCATACAGTTTCAGACCCCTTTGCTTGACACCATTGTCTCCATGGCAGGGACAAAACCGCCGTTTCTACAGGCGGATTTAAAATTTAACTATATCAAAACCCAGGGCTTTGAAAACCTCATCAGAGAACAGTTTGAATTTCACAAAAGCAAAATCAGGGTGACAGGGACCGCCGGCGTTAAGATCAGGTACCTGGTGCTCGAGTGCACTTACCTGGCCGAAAGTGATGAACAGAAAAAGGGCCTTGCAAATTTCTCCCTCAGTCTTGACACCGGTGCCATGGTGCCCGGCATGTCGGAGATGCTGGTCACCGCTGAAAAGCAGTACCACACCGAAGCAACCAGGGGCTGCTCAAAGCAGGAGATCAAAAAGATCCACGAACTGGTCAAGACCCACGGCCCGGAAGCCATTGAACCTGAAGTGGCCGCGTTTAAAGAGAGCATGAACCGGAGGTTCAGACGGGACACGGCAAGCCTTGAAACATACTACCACGCCCTGGAAAAGGAGATGAAGGAGAGCCTTGAACGGACAGGGCTCTCCCGGAAAGTGGTTGAAGAGCGGGAGGCAAAGATCGCCATGATTCCCGATGAACTTGCCGCAAAGCAAAAGGACCTGCTGAACAAATACACCATACGGATCAGCTTCACCCCTGCAGCGGCCCTGGCCATAACGACCCCCTGTGTCAAGGTTCTTGTCTCCCTGGCTTCGGGCCGGCAGAAAAAGGATATCTCCATAATCTACAACCCTGTGACAAAAAAGATGGACCCAATGGTGTGCAGCTCCTGCGGCAACAGTACATACTCCCTCGGCCCGGATGAAAACCTGGCGCTGTGCTGCACAGACTGCCTTTAAGAGCCATAAAAACAAGCCTGCCCTGAAAACGGTGCAGCCGATCCAATGGTTCATCGGGGATCAGATCATCTCCAGGGCGCATGCCATGGCCACGCCTCCGCCGCCGCAGAGGGTGGCAAGCCCCAGGGATTTTTTTTGTTTTTTCATGCCGTGGATCAGGGTGGTCATGATCCGGGCGCCGGTGGAGCCCACTGGATGACCAAGGCCGATGCCCGAGCCGTTGATGTTGGTGATCTCCCGGTTGAGCTTCAGCTCTTTTTCGCAGCCGATGTACTGGGCGGCAAAGGCTTCATTCACCTCTACGAGATCAAAATCATCGATTCCAAAACCGGATCTGGCCATGAGATCCTTGACCGCCGGTACCGGAGAGATCCCCATGACGGTGGGATGGCAGGCCCCCATGCCGGTGGCCCTGATTTTTGCAATGGGGGTCAGGCCCAGTTCATCGGCCCTCTTTCGTGACATGATCACCATGCCCGTGGCGCCGTCATTGATGCCCGAGGCATTGCCCGCAGTGACTTTCCCCGTTTTTGGAATAAAGGCCGGGGGCAGCGCCTTGAGTTTTTCCATGGTCATGCCCGGCCTGAAGTGTTCGTCCCTGTCAAAGATCAGGGGATCTTTCTTTTTCCGGGGCACTTCCACGGGGACGATCTCCTCGGCAAAGGAGCCGTCCTGGTTGGCTCGTTCGGCATTGTTGTGGGATCGCAGGGCCACTTCGTCCATCTCTTCTCTCGTAATGTTGAGGTGCTGGGCCACAAATTCTGCGGTGTGGCCCATGATATACGGTTTGCCCATGAAATAAGAGGCCGGAGCCTCTTCGGTGTTCAGGGGGGTAGTGTCGTCAAAGGGCA
>JAWOGI010000290.1:0-9572 GCA_046496975.1 Desulfobacteraceae bacterium
GCCATATAATTTATCCTTATTTTCCTCAAAAGGAGTTCGGAGGGCAACACTCTCAATAGCCAGTGCCAGTGCCGTTCCCGGAGGTTCCGCCCGTGACTAAGACCACTTTGTTATGCAATTGCAAGTCCATTTAACATTCCGTTTGTTTGATCTGGTAAAAAAGCCTCCGGAGGGAATTGAGTAATCTGCAAACGACTCAGAAAGTTGAGTAGCACTTGGTGTTTCAGGTGTCAACAAAAAATTCGTGGCTCCTGTTGCGTTTTGGGAACCTGATCTGCGAAAGGGTCTTTTTTATCTTTTCCAGAATTGTTTCGCCGCGAAATTAGCAACAATATCTGGTGTTCCGTCAAAAAAGAGTTGATTTCCCGGAGAAAAGATATATATTTGTAAAATTAACCCCCCGACCACTCCCCCAAAGGGACTCAAAACAAGGAAGATCACGTATGAGCATGAAAGAAGCCTACGAAAAAAAACTGCAGGGCAAACTGGATGAATGGAACGCGGAAATCGACAAGCTTAAAGCCAAGGCTGACTCAGCCGAAGCAGATGCTCAGCTGGAATATCACAAGCAGATTGAAGAACTGAGGTCGATGCAACAGGCGGCCAGTGAAAAACTTGATGAGCTGAAGGAGGCCGGTGATGACGCCTGGGAAGATCTCAAGGCCGGCATGGACATCGCCTGGGAGTCCCTCAACAGCTCCATCAAGGCGGCTGTATCACGCTTCCGTTGATAAGGACAAAACAGTAATACCATTGATATTTACATATTCAAGAGACAAACGATGCGGACAAACACGGTGATTCTGAGCATGGTGGCAGTGCTGGTGTTCTGCTTGATGCCAATTGTACAAGCGCAATCCGATAATGACAAAGTTACGGCCCGGGAAGTCAAAAAAGAAACCAAGGAGCTGATCACCTCTCTTCAGCAATTAACGGCCATGGGCAGCGTGCATGCCGTCTGGATTATTGCCAAGCGTTGAATAATCCGAAGATTGACGGCTTCCCGTGGTTACGAATAAAGAGCCAGTTTTTTTTCCAGGGCAGCAACGGCCCGGGAGAGGGCAAAGCAGGGAAGAAAGTAGAGTGCAGTGATGGTAATCCAGATTTCAAAGGTTAAAAAGGTCGCCGCCATGAGTTCCATTCCCTGGAAAGTCAATTCCTGGATGGAAATTACCGATACAATGGCCGAATCCTTGATGGTAGAGATGAACTGACCGGCCAGGGGCGAGGCGACCCTGGCAAGGGCCTGGGGCAGGACAACCAGTCTGAAGGTCTTGACCCCGGACAGGCCCACCGACCAGGCCGCCTCCCACTGCCCCACAGAGATTCCGTTGATGCCGCCCCGGATGATTTCCGAGATATAGGCCCCTTCATAAACGGCCAGGGCAATGACAGCGGATAAAAAGGCATTGATCTGTTCCGGGCCCACAAGGACGGCTTTGAACCATCCCTGGAACCCTTCAGGCATGCCCCTCAGCCACCGGTCCAGGTGGAGCATATCGAGAAACTGGCTGGAAACAAAGTAGTAAAAAATAATCACCAGTACCAGAGAAGGGATGTTCCGGATGGTCTCCACGTAAACCCGGCTGACACTCCGCCGGAAAAAAGAGGAGGAACTGCCCATCATCCCGGACAGGGTGCCCAAAACAAATCCCAAAACCAGAGCCCAGACGCTGAGCTTTACGGTGGTGATAAACCCCTGCAGCAGGATATTGGCCTTTAATTCCCCCGAGGCAGCATCCCTGAACATGAAATATCCGGGAATAATTTCCCATTCCCACTGGTAGGACAAAACCTTGTTCATGCGGAAAAAGAAAAAAAAGACGGCGGCCAGGAGAACCATCACCGCCACGGCATCAATGGCGGTAAATCTACGGGGCGGCTTATTTAACAAGGTCGGCCCATTTTCTTGATTCAAACCAATAGGATTTCTTTTCCTTGAGAAAACCGCTTTCATGCTTGTTTAAAATCCAGTTGTTAAAAAAATTCAATGCATCGTGGTCTCCCTTTCTCAAGGCAAACCCGATGGGTTCCCGGGTAAAATTCTCCTCCAGGGGCACAAACAATTTTTCAGGGAATTTCAGGGCATGGAACAGGGGCATGGGCGCCGATGAAACAACGGCATGGACCCGTCCCAGGTGGAGGTCCTGGAGGGCCTGGCTTTCATTTTCAAACAGCTTGAGCTGTGCCCGTGGCATAAATTTTCTGGCGGCCTGCTCAGCCGTGGTACCCATGCGCAGAGCAATGGTCACTTCTTTTCTATTAAAGTCTTCTAGGGTTGAAAACCCTTTGGCCCTGGATTTGTGGGCCACCATAGACATACCGGAATATTCATAGGGAATGGTGAAGTTCACCTTGAGATTCCGCTCCGGGGTAATTCCCATGCCGCCAATGATCACATCAAATTTTCCGGTGAGCAGGGCCGGAATGATGCCGGACCAGGCCGTGGGAACAAATTCAGCCTTCACCCCCATGTCTGCGGCCAGTTGTTTGGCCACATCGACTTCGAACCCGACAAGTTCTCCTTTTTTATTTTTCATGGCCCAGGGAACAAAGGTGGACAATCCAATGCGGATGGATCCCCGCTTCTGTATGGTTTCGATGATGCTTTCCTTTGCATTGTCACCAATTGCCGGTGAAACGCCAAAAATGGTCAGAGCGACAAACAGACAACAGAACAGTTTTTTCATTCCAATCTCCTTTAGGGCTTGATCATAACATCGGCCATCTTGGGGTGGTGTCAGGCGAATGTGACGAGCGGCCGGTGTTGTGATCAAAACCGAAATGGTTAATGAGTGAATTTCATTTTATTTTCAAACCATCTGATCAGCAGGGAAAGACCTGCATTGACAACCAGATAACAGAATGCCACAGCAAACCAGATTTCAAAAGTCAAAAAGGTTTCAGACACAATTTTCTGTCCCTGCATGGTCAAATCATAGATGGAGATGGTGGACACCAGGGCGGAATCCTTGACCAGGGAGACACTCTGACCGGCCAGCATGGGAAGGGTCTGCATAAGCATCTGGGGAATGATGATTTTAATGTAGGTCATTTTCGGTGAGAGGCCGATACTCCGGGCCGCCTCGAACTGTCCCCTGGGGATGCTTACAATCCCCGACCGGATAATCTCAGAGGCATAGGCCCCTTCGAAGAGACCCAGGGCGATGACCGCGGAAAAAAACGCCGAAATACCAAGCACCGGTGAAATCACAAAGTAGAAAACAAAAATCTGCACCAGTAAAGGGGTGTTTCGTATGAGCTCCACGTAGGTCCATGCCAGGAATTTGAGTACGGGAAACCGTGACAGCCGGGCCAATGCAGAGAGACTCCCCATGACAATGGAAAGAACAAGTCCCAGAAAGGAAATTTTCAGGGTAACGACAAGTCCCTTCACAAGAAGCCCCGGGGCAACCCCCTCTACCCCGGAAGAAAAAAAATAGGGCCAGACTCGGTACCACTGCCAGTTGTAATCCACGGAGCTCCCCACTGCTTCCAGGACCAGGAGAACAAAAAGCCCCCCTGAAACAACACCCAGTGTGGCAAATTTCTTGCTTCTCTTCTTGACCCTCCTGCTCTTCGTCTCCTGCCTTCTCCTCAACCCAGCCAATGTCCCCCCTTTATAACTTCGGTCATTTGTTGGGCTTGGTCATACCATCGGCCACCTTGGGGTGGGCTCATTTCCATGTCCGCCCCGGTAAAAAGCTGTGGAACAAGAGAAAAATCACCGTGGCGGCGGCCATGATGATCATACCGCAGGGGAATGCAAACCGCAGTTCAAAATAGTCCATGGCAAGACCGGCCACCATGGCGCCGGTCATCATGCCAAGGCTGTGGGCAACGGTGACGATGGACATCACCTGGGCCATGGCGCTTTTTTCTTCTCCCTTGAGGATGGCCAAAGCCATGATGGCCGGCATGGAGATCCCGCCGCCGACCCCGAAGACCGTCACCGCAGCCAAAAGATCATAATAGCTGTCCGACACGGTGAGCATGAACATGCCCACCACGCAGAGGGTCCCGCCGGCGGCCACCATGGCCCCCCGGTTCAGCCGGTCCGCCGCATACCCCATGGGCAGGTGAAGCAGGCCGCTGATAAAAACCCCCAGCATGACCAGCAGGCCTGTTGTGGCCCCCGAAAGGGCAAAGGTCTTGTCGGCGAAGAGGGGCAGAAAGCACCAGATCACCCCGATGCAGGCGGTATAACCGAACCGGAAAACAAAAAGGGCGGTCAGCCCCCGGTCCCTGACCATGGCGCCAAAGGAGAAGACAAGCCGTTTCTTGCCACTGAGGGCCTCTTTCTCCACCGGGGGGAGAAAAAAAAACGAGAGCAGCAGACCGGTAACGGAGAGCACTCCCATGCAGACAAAGGTGCCGTCCATGGAGAAGAGATCCCTGATCACCCCTCCCATGAGGGGCCCCAGACTGAGGCTTGCAAACATGGACATGTTGAAAAGCCCCATGGAGTACCCCTCTCTGCCCTTCTGGGTGATCTCCCCCACATAGGCCTGGACCACGGGCATGATCATGGCCGACGCCACTCCCTGGACAAACCGGATCCCAATCAGGGCGTTGATGCTGGGAAACACGATAAAGCAGACAGAGACCAGGGCATACCCGGCAAGACCCGTCAGAATAAAGGGTTTTCTCCCCTTTTCATCGGAAAGTCTTCCCCAATAGGGCAGAAACAAGACCCGTGAAAAGGAGAAGGCACCGAAGATCATGCCCACATAGAGCCCCGAGGCACCCAGTTCATCGGCGTAAACGGGCAGCAGGGGCACCACCATGCCCACACCGGTCACCGTTGCAAAGATGGTGAAAAAGAGAACTAAAAAGATCCCCCCGTGGGCGGACGGGATAAACCGGGTCATTTTACTCCAGGCACTCCTCTATCTGGTCGACAAAACGGCTCTTCAGGGCAAACTGTCCCTTGCGGTAGCTGGCATGGGAAATGTAGAGAAACCGTTCCGCCCTTGTCATGGCAACGTACATCAGCCGCCGCTCCTCCTGGAGGGCCTTTCTCCCGGCATCCAGGGAGCGCCAGTGGGGAAAGAGCTTCTCCTCGCACCCCACGACAAAGACCGTATCAAATTCAAGTCCCTTGGCCGAATGGATGGTCAACAGGGCCACGCCCTTTTCGCTCTCCTCCTCTTCGTTTTTGTCCTCCCGGATCAGGGCAGCCTCTTCCAGGTATTCAAGGATATCCCCCTTCTCCCTGGCGGTGAACCGCAGCTGCTCGATGTTCTCCTTCTTGGAGATCAGCTCGCCCTCGGTTTTCACCATTTTCTTCAGGTGTTCTTCATAGGCCGTTTCGGAAACGACCCTGTCTATGGCGGCATCCGGGGGCAATTCCCGGATAGAATCCAGGAGGGCCAGCAGATCGGAAAGAGTTTCGTGGACTTTTTTGGTCAAGACCCGCTCTTTTACCATGGTCCGTGCCGCGTCCTGAAGAGTGACCCCATGGGTTTTCAGGGTGCCGATCTTCTTGACCATGGCAGGGCCGATACCCCGTTTGGGGGTGTTGATCACCCGCTCAAAGGAGACATCATCCCCGGGAAACAGAGCCGCGCTGAGATAGGCGTTGATGTCGAGGATCTCGGCCCTTTCGAAAAACCCCTGGGAGCCCAGCAGGCGGTAGGGAATCCTGAAGCTGCGGAAGGTCTTTTCAAAGGCCAGGGAGCAGAACTTGGTGCGGTAGACCACGGCCATCTTCTCAAAGGGAATGCCTTCCCCACGGCTGTTGAGGGCCTTGAGGCGTTTGGCCACCCACTGGGCCTCTTCCGACTCGGTGAAAAACTCGTGGATCTCCACCGTGCCTCCCCTCTTCCTGGAAAAACACTTTTTTTCCATCTTGTCCCGGTTGAAATCGATGAGCCCGTTGGCCACCTGGACAATCTCGTCCGCCGACCGGTAGTTCTGCTCCAGCCGGAAAATCCTGGCATTGTCATACTTTTTGGGAAACTCGAGAAAATGGTTGATGTTGCTGCCCCGGAACCCGTAAACCGCCTGCCAGTCATCGCCCACGCAGAAGAGGTTGCCGTGGTCTCCCAAAAGCAGCCGTGTCAGCTCGTCCTGGAGGTTGTTGGTGTCCTGGTACTCGTCCACAAGGATGTGGGTGAAAAAATCCCTGTAAACCTGCCTCACCTCCTTGTAATCCCTTAGAATATCCCGGGTTTTCAGCAGGATATTGTCAAAATCCACGCTGTTGGCGGCAAAGAGCTTCTCCTCGTACTTTCGAAAGATGTCAAGGACCCGGATGGCGCCCATGCGGGGACGGTGGTCGATGAACTTTTCAGGCTCCCCGGAGTTCTTTGCCCGGGAGATGGCGGACACCAGGTTGCCGGCGTGTTTCTTCTCAAAATTGCTCTCAACAAGAACCTCGGTGACGATCTTTTTCTGGTGGTAGGCCGAAGAGATCTGAATGGGAGGGGTGTACCCGAGAAGGTGGCAGTATTTCTTGAATATCAGCAAGGATGCCGAATGGTAGGTTCTTACCCAGGGAAATTTTTCATACCCCATGCCGGTGATTTTGTACAGCCGGGACTTCATCTCCTCGGCGGCCTTGTTGGTAAAGGTGATGGCAAGGATCTTCGCCGGATCATGGCCCGATTCAATGAGGTGCAGAATCTTTGCCGTCAGCGTTCGCGTCTTGCCCGATCCTGCCCCGGCAACCACAAGGGCCGGGGAACCGGTATGCTTTACAGCATCCTGCTGCTGTTTTGATAACTCCATAGTGTTAATCGTCAAAGTCCTTTTTTTATATAACGGCCATGCCCTGCGGGCACAACAAAGCATGAAAGTCGAATTAGAGGCAGCCGTCCGCCAAAACTTAACCGCCTTCGATAATCTCTTGTAGGGCGGTCTCCACCTCGGTTCTGATCTCTTCAAGTCGTGCTTCGCTTAACGCCTCAAACCTCAAAACAAGGGCCGGCTGGGTATTGGACGCCCTGACAAGACCCCACCCGTCGAGATAGACAGCGCGCATGCCGTCGATGTCGATGACCTCTTGCTTCTGCTTGAATCGCTCGGTGATCTTTTCCACAACGGCAAACTTTTTATCATCACTGCACTCAACCCTGATTTCCGGTGTGGTAAAGGTTTCCGGCAAGCCGGACAAGAGCTGGGAAACGCTCTTGCCGGTTTTGGCAAGGATTTCAAGAAGCCGGCAGGTGGCGTAGAGGGCATCGTCAAACCCGAAGTACCGATCCTTGAAAAACATGTGACCGCTCATCTCACCGGCAAGCTCGGCCTTCTCCTCTTTCATCTTCTTCTTGATCAGCGAGTGGCCGGTGCGCCACATCACGGCCCGGCCCCCCAGTTTTTCAATTTCATCGTACATCACCATGGAGCACTTGACCTCGGAGATGAAGGCCGCTCTGGGTTTTCTTGCCAGGATCTCCCTGGCGAAGATGATCATCAGCTGATCCCCGTAGATGATTTTACCGTTTTCATCCACCACCCCGATGCGGTCGCCGTCACCGTCATACCCCACACCCAGATCGAGCTTTTTCTCCCGTACAAGGGCAATGAGCTCCTCCATGTTCTTTTTCACCGTGGGATCGGCTTCATGGTTGGGGAAGCTGCCGTCCATGTCGCAGTAGAGATCATGCACCCGGCATCCCAGGGCCGTAAGAACGGGAAGAGCCGTTACGCCGCCGGTGCCGTTGCCCGCATCCACACCGATACTCAATTCTTTGTCAAGGGTGATGTTCTCCCGGATAAACGCCATATAGGGTGTGGTGACATCAGAGGTTTCGAGCCTTCCGTCGCCCCGGGTAAAGGCCTTTTGCTCGATGATCCTCCGGATCTCCTGGAGCCCCTGGCTGTGAATGGAATCAAACCCGTTCATGAGCTTGAATCCGTTGTACTCCGGAGGATTGTGGCTGGCCGTCACCATGGCACCCCCCTGGGCATCGAGGTGGTGAATGGAGAAATAGAGCACCGGCGTGGGACACACCCCGATATCAATGACATCGCACCCCGTTGCCGTGATCCCCTCGATCAACCGCTGTGAGTAGAGTTCAGAGCTTTTCCGGCAGTCCCTTCCAACGGTCACCCGGCGGTTAGCGTGGCGCTGGAGAAGGGTGCCGTAGGCCATGCCGATGCTGACCACATCCTCTTCTGTAAGATCTTCTCCTGCCACGCCGCGTATATCGTACTCTCGAAAAATTCCAGGGGTCATTTTTTCTCCTTTGAATTTTAAAGTCTTTTTCCAGGGCTTGATCCCCACTTCGACCAAATCCGTTACCATCTCCTAACCGAACAGACCTGCTGCAACGGCCAGCACTCCCACTACCCAGCAGTACGGGGCAAACAGGTGCAGCCGTCCGTTTTTCACAATTTTCAGCAGCACCTTCAGCGCAAAATAACCAACAACAAATGCAACAAGGGTACCATAAATTGTTGCTTTATCAAGGTAAAAACCGGTGGAGAGGGACTCTTTGACACTGAGCAGCTCCGCCCCGACAATGGCCGGCAGGGAGAGCAGAAAAGAGAAGCGCGCCGCTGTTTCCCTCTCAATGCCGGTGAAAAGCCCGGCTGCAATTGTTGCCCCGGACCTGGAGACACCGGGAATCACGGCCATGCCCTGGCAGATGCCGATAAAAACGGCTTTTTTAAAACCGAACTTGTCGATGGTAATGGTGTTGCCCCTGATGGTCCTGGTAAACCAGAGAAAGGTCCCCGTCCCCATGAGCATCAATCCCACAACCAAAAGAGAGGAGAGGGAGGTTTCCACATACTGTTTTAAAAAAAGCCCCAGCAGGGCCGTTGGCACCGAACCGACAACGATCAGGGCGGCAAGTCTTGTATCCCTGTCATCTCTTATCAGCTCCATGGGGGATTTCCCGGCAGCCACGCTTTTCACAAAATTCAGCAGGGCCAGCACCATGGCCTTGATGTCCTGGTAAAATACCAGCACAACAGCAGCCAGGGTTCCCATGTGAAGGGTAATGTCAAAGGAGAGCACCGGCTCTGTAATCCCGAAAAATCTCTGCCCCAAAACAAGGTGACCGGAGCTGCTCACCGGAAGAAACTCGGTCAATCCCTGGAGAAGCCCCAATACAACGCTCTGATAGATTTCCATGCAATATCAGCCTTTTTTTTAAAATAGTAAAATTCCATGGAAAATACAATATTTAAACGGTGAAATCAAATCATTCTTTCCATTGCAGAAAACAAGAGCAGCCATATCTCTTCATTAGCAGCAGCGAACAGCCATGGAAACGGACTGGCCCTGGCCCTGATCATGATTGATGTAAACCTTGACCTTTTCGGCCGGCTTGGGGAAGAAGATTTTGTTTTATATGAAAGTCGTGTAATCCCGGCAGGCGATTCGGGGTATTGCCCTACGCTCATTCTCGCAGCCCGTCCATGGCCTGCTCCGAGGTGAGCGGCAGCTGTTTAGAGCATCCATGCTCCCAGCTACCGCTCAAAACCGCTACGGGCAAAACCCCGAACCGCCTGCCTCTGCATCGGACTTTAATACTTCGTTGTGATGCGCGCATCATGGGTGTTATTTAAAACGGCCGTCGGACCGTTTTTCTGCAACCTGATCCATGCTGGCCTGCATC
>JAWOGI010000016.1:0-4720 GCA_046496975.1 Desulfobacteraceae bacterium
TTGTTCATTGCCTTGGATCCAGTGGTGATCCGGTTTTTGTTCCGGGCTTTCAAAACCATGTCAGGGCCTCTGCCCTGGCCGAGGTGTGTGGCAATGATCCCTCCCTCTTGTCCCGAAACCCCCGTGATGTTGTTCCGGTGTATCTTCGCAAGTCCGATGCCCAGAACAACCATGAAAAGAACACTTCGGCCTAAAATAACGCAGGCCTGACCCCTCACATTATGTTGACATTCAGGATGTTCTTTGATACCCTTTCTGGTGCAGACTCAGGGTTTTTTTCCTGTTCCGGCGGCCTGTCCCGGAACAGGTCTTTTTTTTACAGACCGGTTTTTCCCGAATCATGTGGAAGTTGCCCCGGGAAAACGGCCTGATACAGGTGTTTCTGCCGGAAAATGGCCATCATGATCTGCCATTGCCGGTTACCCAAAGTAAAAGGATGTGACCACCATGCAACGGGAAAATGCGAAAAAAGGGATCTATGTACTGCCCAATCTTTTTACGTCCATGAACATTTTTTGCGGGTTTTATTCGATCATCTCTGCGGTGGAGGGGAGATTTGTCCATGCGGCGGTCTCTATACTCATCGGGGGAGTTTTTGATCTTCTGGACGGCAAGATTGCCAGGGCCACCCACACCACCAGCCGGTTCGGGGTGGAGTACGATTCCCTGTCCGATCTGATCTCTTTTGGCCTTGCCCCTGCCGTTTTGATGTATCTATGGGCAATGCAGCCCCTGGGCAGGCTCGGATGGCTGGCCGCCTTCATGTTCATGATCTGCGGTGCCCTGCGTCTTGCAAGGTTTAACACGGCCACGGCGGCCGGGGCGGACAGCAGCTATTTCCAGGGAATCCCCATTCCTGCGGCAGCATGCATGATCGTTTCCACGGTGCTTTTCTTTTCCCGGTTCAAAATTGATCCGGCGCCCTTCACCATCCTGTTTCTTATCATGCTTTACGGACTGGCCTTTCTCATGGTCAGCTCCATAAAGTACAACAGCTTTAAAAATGCCGAGCTGTTTAAAAGCCTTAAATTCAACAGGCTGGTGGGCCTGATCCTGGTCTTTGTGGCCATTGCCTATGAGCCCAGCATAGCGTTGTTCAGCGGGATTGTCCTGTACGTGCTTTCAGGCCTTGTTTCAGCCCTTCTCTTCCATCACTCCCACGTTGCCGATGTAGAGGAGGAAGAGCTGCACAGTCTCGGTTGAAAGGCAAATTAACCTACTACATTAACATCAAGAAGATAAACGGAGAGATATAAAGTTGGAACAGATACCCATAACGCCTGAAGGCTTTGACGTATTGAAAAAAGAGCTGGAAAGGCTGAAAACCATTGAAAGACCGGAAAATATCAAGGCCATTGAGACGGCAAGGGCCCATGGTGATCTTTCGGAAAACGCCGAGTATGATGCGGCCAAGGAGAAACAGTCCTACCTGGAAGGCAGGATCGGGGAACTTGGCTACAAAATCGCCAACGCCAAGGTGATCAATCCCGACAATATCCAAAAGGATTGTGTCAGGTTTGCCTCAAAGGTGGTTCTGGAAAATCTCGATTCCGAAGAAGAGGTGGAGTATATGCTCGTGGGTCAGGAAGAGTCAGACATTGACAAGGGAAGGATCTCCGTCTCTTCTCCCCTTGGCCAGGCCCTCATCGGAAAAAAACCGGGAGACGAGGTTGTTCTCCAGGCCCCCGGCGGAAAAAGGTCCTACGAACTGGTAGAAATTCTATAGGAGGTTCCATTGTGGCAAGAGTTACCATTGAAGACTGTTTGAAAAATGTTCCCAGCCGTTTCGCCCTTGTGCACATGGCTGCCATTCGGGTGAGACAGGTCCATGAAGGGGCCGATTTCCTTGTCAAGTCCACGGGCAATGAGGATATTGTCATGGCCCTGCGGGAGATCGCTGCCAACCGTATCGTCTTAAAAGGCGTAAAAAAAGAGACACGGCTGCCGGACACCCAGAAGAAATAGCCAGACCATCCGGTGTTCACACCTGTTGATTCTGTCTCTTTTGGACAGAGCCAGGGTGCCGGCCAGTGGGCTTTGGCACCGTTGCTGCAGCCGGGGGAGATGCTTTTTTTTTCTGCCCTCTTGTGCCCCCCGGCGGCAGGGCCGGTGCCATGATCAGGGCCTGAAAATGTGAACAGGGGTGGGGTGTTCATCTGGTGTTCATCTGTATGGAAAATGTATCCGTCTGAAAGTTGAGTTCCAAAAAACCATGACCAGGCAGCCTTTATTATGATTGATATCCAAAAACAGCGTGATTACAGAAACATTCCCATCAACAAAGTCGGCATAAAGGAGCTGAGATACCCCATCAAGGTCCTTGACAAGAGTTTCGGGCTCCAGTCCACCGTTGCCAGAATCTCCATGTATGTGGATCTTCCCCACCAGCTGAAGGGGACCCACATGAGCCGGTTTGTGGAAATCCTCCATCTGTTCCGCTCCCAGGTCTCCCTGGAATCCATTACCCACATCCTCGGGGACATGAAAAAAATTCTCGGAGCTGAATCTTCTCATATTGAAATCGTCTTTCCCTATTTCATCGAAAAGCTCTCGCCTGTGACCGGTTCCCGGGGGCTGATGGACTACACCTGCCACATCGAGGGGTCTTCGTATCCTGAAAAAAACAGGGATATGGTGGTCAAGGTGGCCGTTCCCATCACCTCGGTCTGTCCCTGCTCCAAGGAGATCAGTGCCTACGGGGCCCACAACCAGAGGGGGGAGGTGCTGGTCAGCACCCGGTTTAAAAAATTCATCTGGATCGAGGATATCATTGATCTCGTTGAAAAACGGGCCTCGTGTGATGTCTACTCGGTACTCAAGCGGGCCGATGAAAAGCACGTCACGGAAAAGGGGTATGAAAATCCAAAGTTTGTAGAAGATGTTGTTCGGGACGTGGCCCAGGAGCTGATCAATGACAACAACATCACCTGGTTTTCCGTCAGCGCGGAAAACTTCGAATCCATCCACAACCACAGCGCCTACGCTTATATTGAAAACGGCGATCCCGGGATCTGACCCCGAACTTTCATGACCCACCCCAATGCGGCCGATGTCATGATCAATCCCCCTGTTTTTTGTTTTCTCTTCGGTTCTTGTGCCGGTTGACCCTGTCCTGAAGCTGTTCACTGATTGACATGCAGCCGCTGTTCTTGCCGTTCACCATGATGACAAAGGGGTAGAGCCGGCTCTTTTTCCCTGAAAAATAGCCCGCCCTGGTTCGAACGCCGTTGAGGGTTCCGGTCTTGTACTGCGCCGTTTTTTTCGTCTCCATGAGACGGTGATAGGGCTGAAACGCCATGAGAACCTTGAGCATGTCGTTGGGTGTGGTGCGGTTCTGCCGTGACAGTCCCGATCCTTCAGCAATAATTGTCCGGCTCAGCTTCAAATGGTCCACAGCGAATCGGTTCATGGCATTTACCCCCTTTTCAAGGGTTGCTGGAGGACCCGAGGCAACGGCGCCCATGGTCAGCAGCAGCTGGTTTGCCATGAAGTTGTTGGAAAACTGCAGCAGCTTTTCAACGATTCCTGTCAGGGGGAAGGGTGACCGGTATCTGAAAAAGAGGGGGGTGGAGGGAAGCGTTTTTCCGGTTTTCACCTGGCCTGTGACCCTGATGCCTTTTCTTTCAAGAAAGTGCTTGAAAAGAAGGCCTGCGTAGATGCGGCTTGCTTGCTTTGACAGGGGGACCCGGCCGGTTTTCAGGCCCGATGCACGGATGGTTTCCCTGGCAAAGTCCAGCAGGGGGGTCTGTTTTTCCCCGGAAACAAATTGCTGCTTCTCCGGGCTGTACCGGAAAAAGATGGTGTTGAAGTTGGCACACAATGCCCCTGCCGGCGCATCATAGGGATTGACGGAACCGCTTCTGCCGGGGATTGCAAGGTCGGTCTCAAAATAGCTGTCGTCAATGACAATGTCATTGAGGTGTAATCTTTTTTCCTTTTTCAGTTTTTCAGCAAGGGTGCGGCACAAACCGGCGATCACCTCCGATGTGAGCAGCGGGTCGCCATACCCCTTTATGACGAGGTTTTTCCGGCGGTCCAGAAAAAAATCGGTGTGAAAGGTAAACGCCTCGCCCAGGTAGTAAAACGCACCAAGGGAGGTGATCAGCTTCAAAGTTGATGCGGGGATGAACTGCTTGTTCGGGTTTCTCGCGTAAACAATCTCTCCTTTGGGTGTTGCCAGCAGCACGCCCGGCCCCTGATCCGATTCAGCACCGTTTGCCGGCTGGCCGGGGATAAAAAAGAAAAAGGAGAGCACCAGGATAAAAACAGCAGCTTTCAGTCTCAAATTTTCCATATTGTCATATTCATGTTTATGTTCATATTTACATTGAGATAACTTTCTGTAATAACTAATGGATGTTCCAAAAACCCGCGTAATATACGCATATTATTGGGGGCTTGATTATAACATGGGCCGCTCGTTTCAGTTGGCGGGCCAACGGGGTCAGGCTTTTGTTATTGACGTTATCGGACAAAAAAGCGCAATTAAACCATAAAGCACACGATAATGTTAATAACGAAAGCCTGACCCCACCCCAAGGTTGCCCATGTCAAGGTTGCCCATGTCAAGGTTGCCCATGTCAAGGTTGCCGATGTTATGACCAAGCCCATATTTTCTTCCAGATCCCTGATTGGGTCAGTGACATTAGACGGCTAATCCTTAGACGGCTGTTTTTACCCCTGAAAAGTGGGTTCTAAGGGGTCTGTGACCGGTGTTTTT
>JAWOGI010000234.1:0-26624 GCA_046496975.1 Desulfobacteraceae bacterium
AATGATGTTATGGTTTCAGGAGCGTTGACACCAAATTTATCAAGGACAAATTTGGATTCAGGGCTGAGTTCTCCCTGGACGGCAGGAACAACATCTTCACCAAGTTTTTTTTTCAGATCAGCCAGGGCGATGGCGGCACAAACAGTGTCTGTGTCCGGGTTTTTGTGACCAAATACAAAAGTTGACATAAAGCCTCCTTAATCGGTTTAAAAATATATATGCATAGTCTGCATCCACTGTGATGATTAATAGATCCATTAATCATCAATTATCCGTTATCAATTACCCATTGGGTGGTCAGGTTTTTTTCAGGGCAGCACAAGCAGCGGGAGAAGTTGTCTAAAAAACCCGAACAGGTTTCTTATAAAGTTTTATAAAGATATACACAAGGAAAAATTTATTTTTTGTTGAAATTTTTTGCAACCGGGATGGCTCCCGTAAGGAGGATCAGGCGAGTTGGGATTGCAGATAAGAGGTATTAAATCTTGCATCTGTGATCGGGTATGTGCTATAATTTCAACTATTATGAAACAATACTTAATAGACGGGTTGCGGATCGAAGACCACAAAAAACTTGAAACCTATTTGAAAGGCCGTTTTACAGCCTCACCCCTTGGCAATATCTACTGGATCGAGCTTGACAGGGAGATTTTAACACCGGTGCAAAAAGAGCACACCTCTTGTCAGCCCCATATTTTTGCCCTTGAACTGGAGGAAAGGTTCCTTGCCTGCGAGCTGCTGGTGCGAATCAAGAACAGCATCAAGTGCGACTGCATGGGGTATGCCACTGCCCGGCAGCGGAACTGGCTCATGGACAAGGTGGATGAAATGCTTGCACAACTGGACATCCCTGTGTGACCCCATTCCAATTAACTTTTAACTTATATATCAGTGGGAGCAGAAAAAGCTTCTGAAATAACCCTTCATGATGCACCAGCATCACAACAAAGAATGAAAGCCGTCAGCCGTCAGTAACCAGCAGGGATTTACTGGAAACTGATAGCTGAGTATTAAGTACTGAGTACTGAAGGCTGACGGCTGATGGCTGACGGCTGACGGCTTTCTTATAAACGGGAACGTGATCAATGCTTAAAATAATCCCCCTGGGCGGTCTTGGTGAGATTGGCCTGAACATGATGGTTGTGGAGTACGAGGACACCATCTTCCTTATCGATGCCGGACTGATGTTTCCGGAAGATTACATGCTGGGCGTGGATATTGTGATCCCTGAAATGGACTATATCAGGGAAAACAAAACCCGGGTAAAGGGGATCATCATCACCCATGCCCACGAGGACCACATCGGCGCCCTTGTCTATCTGCTCAAAGAGTTTTCCATTCCCGTCTACGGCACGGAATTCACCCTGGGCATCATCCAGAACAAGCTCAGGGAGTTTGAACTCTTACACACAACGACGCTTAACACCGTGGCTGCCGGGGAAACCATCTCTATTGATCCCTTCAAGATCGAGTTCATCCGTGTCAGCCACAGTATTGTGGGCGGGGTGGGCCTTGCCATAACAACGCCCCTGGGCCTCATTGTCCATACCGGGGATTTCAGGATCAACCACTGTCTGCTGGAATCCAACACCACGGACATATCGCGGTTTGCCAAGTGCGGTGAAAAAGGAGTGCTTGCCCTGATGTCCGATTCCACCAACGTGGAGCGGGAGGGGTTCTCCGTTTCCGACCAGACCGTGTTCGATTCCCTGAGCAAGATCATCGCCAACAGCGAGGGCAGGGTGATCATTGCTTTGTTTGCCTCCAATATCTTCAGGATCCAGCAGATCATCAATATTGCCCTGAAAAACGGGCGGAAGATCGTATTCAACGGCAGGAGCATCGAGCAGAACGTCGCCGTTGCCAGGGAGCTTGGGTATATTGACTATCCGGAGTCCATGGTCCTCGGGGTCAAGGGGGTGGCCGCCTGTCCCGATGATCAGGTGGTGATCATCACCACGGGAAGCCAGGGAGAGCCCATGTCGGCCCTCTCCCGCATGGCAACCGGCCACCACAAGCAGATCAACATCAAAAAAGGGGACAGCGTCACCCTCTCCTCCAAGTTCATTCCCGGCAATGAAAAGGCCATTGCCAACATCATCAACAACCTTTACCGGCGAGGGGCCGATGTGGTCTATGACAAGCTTGCCAATGTCCATGTTTCGGGCCATGCCTGCCGGGAAGAGCTCAAGATGATGATCCAGCTGACCAACCCCAGATACCATATTCCCATTCACGGCGAGTACCGCCACCTGGTCATACATGCCAGGCTTGCAGAGGAGCTCGGTGTCTTTCGGGAGAATGTGCTTCTTGCCGAGAACGGCCGGGTGATCGTTTTTGACGAAAATGGCGGCAGGATAGACGGCCGGGTGGATACCGGCAGGGTCCTTGTGGACGGCAAGGGCATCGGGGACATCGGCCGGAGCGTTTTAAAGGAGAGGCGGATTCTTTCCGAGGACGGGCTGGTTGTTGTCACCATGATCATTGACGAAGAGACCGGCATTGTGCTGTACGGTCCGGAACTGGTCTCCAAGGGGTTTGTTTTCGGTGCCGAAACCGGCTATCTGGTCGACGATGCCCAGTGTGTCATTCTCGAGATTGTCGAGGAGATCGAGGCCGGGGTTGCCAACCGGGTGGACATCATCCGGGCCAAACTCCAGAAAGCTTTGAAGCAGTACTTCTTTTTTACCATCAGACGAAGGCCCGTTGTTCTGCCCATCATCATTGAAGTATGAAAAAAGAACTTCTCACCATACTGTTCGGTTTTCTTGTGGTGCTTACCCTGGTGAGCCTCTTTTCCTATTCGCCTTCCGATCCATCCATCAACCACCGCATCTTTTCCTCAGACCTCCAGGTGGAGAACAGTTTCGGCCTTGTGGGGGCTTACTATGCCGGCGGTCTCATCGCCCTGTTTGGTCTTGGCGCCTTCTGGATTCCCCTGGTGCTGCTGCTCTGCTGTGTCTGGTATTTTAAAAAACGAAGCCCGCGGATTATTCTCTTTACCCTGCTGGGAAGTCTGTTCCTCATTGTCAGCACCGGCAGTTTGCTCTCCATCTTTCACCACGAGTATCTCATTTTCGGGAAGGCATACTCCTCCGGCGGGATTGTGGGGATCCCCCTTGCCGACTTCCTTGTACGGTATACCAAGCCTGCCGGGTCGGTGATCATTCTCTTTTTCCTTGTGGTCACCGGCTCGGTCATGGTCACCGGGTTTTCCATCTTTACCTTTGGCCAGCTGCTTCACAGAGCCGTTATGGCCCTGTCTTGCGGTATTGCCCGCCAGGTGAAACGGCTCTTTTTTTTCTTGCAAAAAAGTGTTGACCATTGGCGGCAGCAATACCGGAAACGAAAAGAGGCCACCCGCCTGATTCCAGTATCAAGCAGCCCCATGGGCCTTAAGCGCCTGCTTCCCGGAATTTCCGGCGGCATGGAAAGCCCGGCCGCCGGACCGGCCAATGGCCACCCCGATGCCATCGGCGACCAGACGGGGCCTGAAATCAAAACGGTGAAAAAAAAGAAAAAGCAAGCCGGGCAGACCCCTGCCCGGGAGGATCTCCGGGAGAAAAAAAATCTTCTGCTGCCGTCGGTCTCCCTGCTGGATGAAATCAAAAAAGGCCCCTCAGGTGTTGACACGGATAAGCTCAAAGAGAAAGGCGAGATCCTTGCCAAAAAGCTCAACGATTTCGGGATCACCGGCGAGGTGGTTGCCATCCTTCCCGGGCCGGTGCTCACCACCTTTGAATACAGGCCGGCACCGGGGGTCAAGATCAGCAAGATTGTCAACCTCACCGATGACCTTGCCCTGGCCCTGAGTGCCGTAAGTATCCGGATCATCGCCCCCATTCCGGGCAAGGATGTTGTGGGGGTTGAGCTGCCCAACGAGGTGAAAAAGATCGTTACCCTCAAAGAGCTGCTTGTCTCATCGGAATTTGCCGCCTCGGATTCAAAACTCACCCTGGGGCTGGGCAAGGATATCTTCGGCATCCCTGTGACCGCCCGGCTGGAGTCCATGCCCCACCTTCTCATTGCCGGCGCCACCGGCACGGGAAAGAGTGTCGGGTTGAACGCCATGATCACCAGCATCCTGTACAAGGCTGATCCCACCGAGGTGAAATTCATCATGGTGGATCCCAAGAGGATTGAACTGTCCGTTTACGACGGGATTCCCCATCTGATCTCCCCGGTGGTAACAGACATGAAAAAGGCCACCAATGCCCTTTTCTGGGCCGTCCGGGAGATGGAGCGGCGGTACGAGCTTTTGGCTGAAACGGGAATGCGCAACTTGAAGCAGTACAATGCCATGGTGGAGAAAAAACAGCGCAAAGCGGAAAAAGAGGGAGGCATAGAAGGCGACCCCGGAAATCTTGACGGGGAAGGCCGGGACCCCCTGCCTGAAAAAATTCCCTATCTGGTGGTGATCGTGGATGAGCTGGCCGATCTGATGATGGTGGCCTCACGGGATGTGGAATCGGCCCTGACCCGCCTGGCCCAGATGGCAAGGGCCGCCGGGATTCATCTGATCCTGGCAACCCAGAGACCTTCGGTGGATGTTCTTACGGGCATCATCAAGGCCAATTTTCCCACCCGGGTCTCTTTCCAGGTCTCTTCCCGCACCGACTCCAGGACCATTCTTGATGCCAACGGTTCTGAACGGCTGCTGGGCAACGGGGACATGCTCTTTCTGCCCCCTGGAACCGGGCAGCTGACCCGGATTCAGTGCGCCTTTATTTCCGAGGAGGAGATCGGGCGCATCACCGGTTTTTTAAAAGAGCAGCAGGCCCCCGACTATGTTGAAGATATCACCGCACAGCCCGACGAGAACAAGCAGAGCGTTGACAAACAAGAGTATGACGAGAAATACGATGAGGCCGTGGCCCTTGTCACCAAAACCCGGCAGGCCTCCATCTCCAGTGTCCAGCGCCATCTGCGAATTGGATACAACCGGGCCGCCAGGATCATCGAGATCATGGAGACCGAAGGGATCATCGGCCCCCAGGAAGGGGCAAAACAGCGGGAGGTACTGGTAAAGAGCTATGACGATTGATTTTGAATTCAGCAGGGGCATCAAGGGGTTCATGGATAAAAATGAGGCATGGGCCCTCTACGCGACAGCCCGCAGGGCGGCAGTTATGGGTCCCTGCCTTGAAATCGGCAGCTATTGCGGTAAATCGGCCTATTTCATCGGAAAGGCGTGCCAGGAGTGCAACAGTGTTCTCTTCTCCGTTGACCACCATCGCGGATCAGAGGAGCAGCAGCCCGGGGAGGGCTATTTTGATCCGGAACTGCTGGACCCGTCAACCAACCGCATTGACACCTTTGGTTATTTTCAAAAAACCGTGGAAGAGGCATCGCTGACGGATACGGTGGTGCCTGTGGTGTGTGATTCGAAAACAGCGGGGAAGTTGTGGGCCACCCCCCTTGCCCTGGTCTTTATTGACGGGGGTCACACCTTTGAGGCGGCCATGGCGGACTATGATGTCTGGGCCGGCCATATCATGCCGGGGGGGGTGCTGGTGATCCACGACATCTTTTCCGATCCTGAACAGGGAGGGCAGGCTCCCAGGAAGGTCTATGAAAAAGCCATCGATTCAGGAAATTTCACCCCCCTTTCCATGACAGGCACCCTGGGGGTGCTGGAAAAGAAAAGTGATCCAGATTAATTATCCGGCTTGATCATACATCGGCCATGCCAATCTCGGAAAATCTGGGGATTAGAGGTGCCGCTTAAAGTAGAAGACAACACTCTTGCCCAGGAGAGGGTTGAGCAGCCGGTCCAAAAACCGTGTGATAAAAGGTTTTTCCATGAGATCCCACACGAGGAACCTGTGGTAGAGGGTCACCAGCAGAGAATCTGTTCGGTTGGGACCGACAAAGCACTTCAGCCACCAGAAAGGAGTGTGGAGGCTGTGGGCCCAGTGGGTTTTCACCAGGTCAAACCCCTGGGCCTCAATTTTCTCCTGGAGTTCGGTTTTTCTGTAGATGCGGACATGGCCCTGGTTGGCATTGAAATACTCCTCTGAAAGAAGCCAGCAGATCTTTTCCGGCCAGAACCTGGGAACGGAGATGGCAAGGTTTGCCCCGGGTTTTACGACCCTGGCAAGCTCCGATAGGGCCTTGTCGTCGTTTACAATGTGCTCGAGGACCTCGGAGCAGATCACCCCGTCAAAGGTGTTGGTTTTAAAGGCAAGGCAAGTAATGTCTGCCGCTGATACGGCCCAGGGCGGTCCCGGCTTTTTCGTGAGCTGTTCATGGAATATCAGTTTTTCCCGGCAGGTGGCAAGGGTGGCGTGGTCCCTGTCTGCGGCGATGCAGACCCCCCTGTGTTTGTCCAGCAAAGCTGCCGTGTGCCGGCCTTCCCCGCATCCCATGTCGAGGATCGTATCACGGGGCTTGGGGCGTAAATGGTCAAGTGCTATGGTGATCATGGATAATCTTCCTGTAAGCCTCCACGGTTTTTTCGGCTGTTTTCTCCCAGGTGAAGTGGTTCATCACCCTGTTGTACCCGGCATCTGCCAGTCTTTCCCGTTCCACTGGATCGTCCAAAAGCTGGTGGATGGCGGTTTCCAGGGCAGGAACATCGGCCGGGGGAACCATTCTGGCCGCATTGCCGGCAACCTCGGGGAGAGCCCCGCCGGTGGTGCAGATCACGGGAATCCGGCAGGCCATGGCTTCGCCCACGGGCAGGCCGAAGCCTTCGTAAACAGAAGGGACCACGGCGATGGTGGACCGGGCGTATTCTTCAACGAACTGCGGGTTGTCGATCCTGCCGGTAAAGGTGACCACAGAGGCCAGGTCAAGGGATTTGACCAGTCGTTCAATTCCCCCCTTCTTCTTTGGGGTGCCGATGACCACAAGTTCCACGGGCCGTTTGTCTGCCACTTGTTTTACCGCGTGGAGAAGGTAGAAGAGCCCTTTCAGGGGAGTGTCTGCGCTGTTTGTCACAATAAGTCGGTTGGGCAGGCGCTGAACATCGTCCAGGGGGTGAAAGAGGTCTGTGTCTATGCCGTTGGGAATGGTGGTGAATTTTTCACCGGGAATGGAAAATTCCTCTGCAATGTCGTTTTTTGAACAGTCGGAAACGGTGATGATCCCGGCAAGCCTCCGGGCAACATATTTCTGCATGCCGATGAACGAGTACCACCGCAGCTGCTTGACCTTTTTGTAAAAGGAGCGGGTGGTTTTAACGGCAATCCGCCGGTCCACGGTCATGGGATGGTGGATGGTGGCCGTGACGGGGATTTTCCCGGCAAGGGAGAGGATGCCGTAGGCCAGGCACTGGTTGTCGTGGATGATGTCGTACCGGCCCAGACGGCTGGCCAGGTATTTTTTTGCCCGCATGCCAAAGGTCAACGGTTCCGGGTAGCCCATGGTTGATACCCCCAGCCATTCCAGCAGGCTGGCCGGGTCCGTCAGCTCATGGGGCTTTGGCGTCCTGAACAGGTCTTCGGGGTTGTAAAGATCCAGGGTCTTGAGCATGGTAAGTTTCGATGGTCCGACAAGAAGGGGGTCCGGCGGGCCGGCAATCACCTCTACATTGTGGCCAAGCTTTGACAGGGCCCGGGCCAGGTTCCTTACATACACCCCCTGGCCGCCGCAGTGGGGGTTGCTTCTGTAACTGATGATGGCGATGTTTAATCTGGATTTTACCATGGAATCGGGCCGGTGATCCGGTGAAAAGAGAAAGGATCTGTCAGGGAAATGATTTGGTGCGCCCGGCTGGACTCGAACCAGCGATTTTCAGCTTCGGAGGCTGACGCCTTATCCACTAGGCTACGGGCGCACATGGTGTGATCAGTTTTACCTGGCAAGGGCAGTTCAGTTCCTGGAGCTGAAACCATTGACCAGTATGTCTCTTGCTTCTCCTGCCACATAGAGGGAGCCTGCGATGCAGACTGCTCCTGATTCCGGTGTCGTTTCAAGGGCGGTTTTGACGGCCGCTGCAACGTCTTCGACGATCAGGATCTCGCCGGTGGCAAACGCCTGGGCAGCTGTTTTCAGAACAGCTGGATCAATGCTTCTGTCGATCTTTGCCCGGGTGACGATGATCCGGTGGGCATGGGGAACCAGACTTTCAAGCATGGACTCATGGGGTTTGTCATCCAGTATGCCCACAACAAGGGTTGTTTTTTTGTCGGCAAGAATCGCCTCCATATAGGCCCCCAGCTGTTTTGCCGCCTCGAGGTTATGAGCACCGTCCAGGATAACCAGGGGATTGTCCTGGATGTACTCGAGCCGTCCCGGCCAGCGGGTCTCCCGGATGCTCTCCTGTATCTCTCTTTGGGACAGGGAAAACCAGGGAGTGTTGTCATCTGACCTGGATGCGGCAATTTCCACCGCTGCCAGGGCAAGAACGGCATTGTCCATCTGGTGCCTGCCGGGCAGTTCTGTTCTGATGTCTGACCAGCTGCTCTCTATTCCGGTGTAGTCAAAGGTTCCGTCTGTGGGATCAGCGGATTTGTTAAACTTTTCTCCGTAGACATACAGCGGGGCCGATTTTTCGTGTGCCCTGTTTCTTAGAACACCCAGGGCCGGCTCCTGGTCAACCCCGGTGACCACCGGGGTGTTTGCCTTGATGATACCGCCTTTTTCCCATGCAATCTCTTCAATGGTGGTGCCGAGGTAATCGGTGTGTTCCAGGGAGAGGTTGGTGATGACGGCCACCTCTGGTACAGCAATGTTTGTTGCGTCAAGTCTTCCGCCCATGCCGGTCTCCAGAACAGCCCACTGCACCTCCTCCCGGTGAAACAGGTAAAAGGCCATTGCCGTGGCAATTTCAAAAAAAGTGGCTTTTCTTTCTCCGGTGTCGGCCTCTTTCACGGCAAGATACGCCTCAACAATATCCTGGTCCGAAACATCTTCGCCATCTATGGAAATCCGCTCGTTGAATTTCACCAGATGGGGGGAGGTGTAAAGCCCTGTCTTAAACCCCGCCTTTCTCAGCAGACCGGCACAGTACGCAGCCGTGGAGCCCTTGCCGTTGGTGCCGGCGATGTGGATGGTTTTGAACCCGGGATCTGCTACCCCCAGGCGCTCAACTATTCCTTTGACCGTTGAAAGCTCTAACTTGATGCCGAAGCGGCCAAGGGCATACATCTCTTCAAGGCATTGATTGTACGTAAGTTGCTCCATGAAACGCTTTTATCTGTCCTAGGTATGGCCCATAGGCCGTGAACCCCAATCCTTATTTGTGCCGGCGCACCTTAAGGCAAAGACCCGGCAGAGGCTATTAACAGAACTGCCGGGTCTTTCTGCTCTAAAACGGGTATCTACTTTTTGCGGGAACTTGCAATCCGCTGTCTTCTCATTGCTTCTCGCATTTTACGCCGTCTGAATTGACTTGGCTTTTCAAAATGCTTTTTGAGCTTGAGTCGTTTAAAAAGGCCGTCGTTCTGAATCTTTTTCTTCAGAATCTTCATTGCCCGTTCAACGTCATTGTCAATGACTTTGACTGTGATCTCTTTCAAATATATCGCCCCTTTCTTGCCCATCGAGGATGGTTTATTTTTCTCATATTCAGCAACCATAACAGAAACGTTCTTTTTGATCAAGGAAATTCTGCAGGCCGCTGGAAATAAATAACTCTTCTCTAAGGTGCAGGATTTTGGCCCAAGTGGACTAACCGGGTCATGGACCAATGGGAAAACTCTGCCCAAACGCTGAATGGGGCACAGCGATCGGTGTGCCCTGTTCGGGCAGAGTTTTTGGTGACAGGAAGGGGCTACACTACAGTTTTGATGTCAGTTCATCTGTAACGGATTTCAGGTCTTTTTCGCCTGCAAGGGTGATGTATTTCATGGTATCATCGGTTTTTGCCATGTCCCTGAAATAGTAGGATGCGGCAAGGGTTCCGTCTTCCGTGTTGTAGTAAATGGAGTGACGCTTGTCAATGGCCGCTTCGTCCTGGTCGTCGGCCCGTTTTGTCAAGGCTGCGCCGCAAACCCGGCATTTGTCTCCATCGGGTTTGATGGCATCAATGAAGATGTTGTTGGGGTGGTTGTTGTCCTTTTCACAGAGCCGGCGGCCCATGATCCGGTTTTTGGCGATCTCGCGGTCCAGGAGAATTTCGATCACATAGTCGAGTTTCATGCCCGCTTCTTTGAGGGAGGAATCGAGTTTTTCAGCCTGGACCTTGTTTCTGGGGAAACCGTCGAGGAGCCAGCCGTTCTTGCAGTCGTCCTGCTTCAGCCGGTCCAGGACCATGGGGATTGTTATCTCGTCGGGTACAAGGTCTCCCCGGTCGATGTATTCCTTGGCTTGCTTGCCGAGTTCAGTGCCGCCCTTGATATTGTCTCGGAAGATGGCACCGGATTCGATGTGCGCACAGTTGTATTTGTCCTTGAGAATTTTGCCCTGGGTTCCCTTGCCGCTTCCGTTTGGTCCAAAAAAAAGAATGTTCATTGTTTTACTCCTTTGGTTTGTAGTGATATATACACAATTAGGGACTTGATCATAACATGGGCCACTCGTTTCAGTTGAGTGATCAGACTATAAAAGTGGTTGAAGAATGTCAAGGGTTGCTGTATGAAAGATGAAAATTATGGAAAAAAAAGTGTTAAAATTGGTGTGACAGGAACGGCCGGATCGGGTAAAAGCCTTGTGTGCAGCCGATTTTCCCGGTGGGGCATTGCCGTTGTCAGTTGTGACGAGATTGCCCGGCAGGTGGTCATGCCGGGGCTGCCCGCCTACGATGCCCTGGTTTCTTACTTTGGCAGGAGGATTGTCCTCAAAGACGGCACTCTGGACCGGTCGTCTCTGCGCAGGGTGATTTCCCGCAGCCCCGCCCAGAGAGAGAAGCTCGAAGGCATTGTTCAGCCGGCCATACTTGCGGAACTGTCTGTTCAAATGACCAGGGCAGTAAAGGACAAAGGCAGCATCGTTGCGGCTGAGGTTCCTCTGCTTTTTGAGCTCGGCCTTGAAGATCAGTTTGACTTTTTGATCACCGTGGCCGCTGAAGAAGAGCAGCGGGTACAGCGAATTGCACGCCGTGACCGCGTCTCCCAAGAGCAGGCCGCCGCCCTCCTCGCCATGCAGATGTCCCAGCAGGAAAAAACAGCAGGGGCTGACCTGGTGTTGTGGAACACGGACAGTGTGGATGATTTTTCCTTTACCGTTGACAGCCTTGCCATAAAGCTCAAAGAGCTGGCCGGTCTGATATAGAGCCGGCTGGAGGGTGGAATTTGTTTCTTGACACAGCAGTGAAAATGGTTTACGGTGGGGTACAATAGTGCAAATCTGGGTATGCTTCGAAGGTGTTTTTACACCTCCTGTCGTCAGTTCCCCCCGCTTTTCAGGATCTCTCCCCAAAAAGTTGCCGGTTGCTTTTGCGGGAATGTGAAGGGTGCCCAAGTCTGCCGAAAACACCATGCCACCAAAAAAAACAGACCAGTTCCATGACTCCAGCTCATAAAAAAAGATGTGTCTTTAATCGAGGGCGTTTGTGCGTCAAAAAAGTGTGCACACCTGCGGTGTATGCTGAAAATGAATACTTTTACGGGGATTATTTCCATGAATCTTGAAGAACTACAGCGAATGAAGATCAGTGAGCTGACCAAGCTTGCCAAAAAATACAAATTAAAAGGGTTTGGAGGGGTTAAAAAGCAGGAGCTGATCTTTGCCCTCCTCCAGACCGCCATCGAGCAAAGTGGTCAGATCTATGGTGAGGGGACCCTGGAGATTCTTCCCGACGGATTTGGTTTTTTAAGATCACCGGATTATAATTATCTACCCGGCCCGGATGATATCTATGTTTCTCCGTCACAGATACGCCGGTTTAATCTGAGAACCGGGGACACCCTTTCCGGCCAGGTGCGGCAGCCCAAAGAATCCGAGCGCTATTTTGCCCTGTTGAAAGTAGAGGCGGTCAATTATGAAAATCCCGAACTGGCAGCTGAAACCATTCTTTTTGACAACCTCACTCCCCTCTACCCGGAACGTAAGATGGAACTTGAAGGAGAGCCGGACAGCTACTCCACCCGAATCATTGACATGATGGCGCCCATAGGCTTTGGCCAGCGGGGCTTGATTGTATCGCCGCCAAGGTCCGGCAAGACAATGATTTTAAAAAGCGTTGCCAACAGCATGATTGCCGCCCATAAAGATATAGTTCCCATGATTCTGCTCATCGACGAAAGGCCGGAAGAGGTGACGGACATGGACCGGTCTGTGGATGCCGAGGTGATCAGTTCAACCTTTGACGAGCCTGCCGAGCGGCATGTCCAGGTGGCTGAAATGGTCATCGAAAAGGCCAAGCGCATGGTGGAACAGGGCCACGATGTGGTGATCCTGCTGGACAGCATCACCCGTCTTGCCAGGGCGTACAATGCGGTGATGCCTCCGTCGGGCAAGATTCTGTCAGGGGGTGTCGATTCCAACGCCCTTGATCGCCCCAAGCGGTTCTTTGGTGCAGCCAGGAATGTCGAGGAGGGGGGGAGTCTTACCATCATAGCAACGGCTCTCATCGAGACGGGAAGCCGGATGGATGAGGTTATCTTTGAAGAGTTCAAGGGAACCGGTAACATGGAGCTGGTTCTTGACCGAAAACTGGCCAATCGGCGGATTTTCCCCGCCATTGATATGAACAAGTCCGGCACAAGAAAAGAAGAGCTGCTCCTGGATCCAAAGGTGTTGAACCGTATCTGGATCTTGAGAAAACTGCTCTCCAGTTTGAATTCCATAGACAGTATGTCTTTTTTACTTGAAAAAATTTCCGGAACAGAGCATAATAAAGAGTTTCTGGATTCAATGAATTCCTAGTGCGTCCTGTCAGAGCGGCATTTGGCCGGGGCGGGGATCAAAAATAAAAATCCGGTCCTGCCCGGGCTTTCTTAAGCTTGGGGATGCGGCCGATAAAACAACACAAAGAGAACAAGGAGTCAACAATATGAGAAAGAATATTCATCCAGCGTACAACACTGTTGAGGCGACCTGTGCATGCGGAAACAAGCTCAGTGTCGGTTCTACCAAGAAAGAGGTAAGGGTTGAAATCTGTTCCAGCTGCCACCCCTTTTTCACAGGCAAGCAGAAGCTTGTGGATACGGCAGGCAGAATCGACCGCTTTAAGAGGAAATACGCCGGTTTTGATGCGGTAAAGCAGGCGGCACAGAAAAAATAGAGCCCCCGGGCGTTTTTGCAAAATCGTTATCATTGTTGCTGGCGGCGTTGGCTCCGCCTCTTCGACCCAAACTTCGTTGTGGCCGGTTGGATGATTATGGACCGGCCATGCCGGGTGTGCCGGTGCTGGAACAGGTAACCGAACAGGTGCAAAGGGATTTATGATAGATAAACTTCACGGCATAAAAGAGCGATTTATAAAACTTGAACAGCTTCTCAGTGATCCCGAGGTGATCGCTGACCAGGTAAAATACCAGAAGTATATCAAGGAACACGGTGAGATCGGCAAGGTTGTGGCCGTGTTCAACGATTATGAAGAACTCCTTGGCGAACTTGAAGATTCCACCGGGCTGCTGAAAGATCAGGATCCCGATATCCGGGAGATGGCAAAAGACGAAGTTGCCCTGCTCGAAGAGAAAAAAGAGAGCCTGGAGTCGGAGTTGAAGATGCTTCTCATGCCCAGGGATCCCAGGGATGACAAGAATGTTATCCTCGAGATCAGGGCTGGAACCGGTGGAGACGAGGCCGGGCTCTTCGCAGCGGATCTGTTCCGGATGTACTCCCGTTATGCCGAAACCAAATCCTGGAATGTCGAGGTGATGGATATCAGCCATGCCGGTTCCGGCGGCTTCAAGGAGGTTATCGCCACGATACGGGGCAGGGGGGCCTTTTCCGCCTTCAAGTATGAGAGCGGCACCCACAGGGTCCAGAGGGTTCCCGAGACGGAAACCCAGGGCAGGGTTCACACCTCGGCTGTGACCGTTGCCGTGCTCCCCGAGGCCGAGGATGTTGAGCTCGATTTGAACCCGGCAGATATCAAGGTCGATGTGTTCCGGGCCTCGGGGCCCGGCGGTCAGTCGGTGAACACCACGGATTCCGCCGTACGCCTCACCTACCTGCCAACCGGTGAAATCGCCACCTGCCAGGACGAAAAGTCCCAGTTGAAAAACAAACTCAAAGCCATGCGGGTATTGAAATCCAGGATACTGGATGCGATGGTGAAAGAGCAGGAAGATGCCCGGGCCGCCCAGCGCAAGGACCAGGTGGGCTCCGGGGACAGAAGCGGCAGAATACGGACCTACAATTTCCCCCAGGGACGCTTGACCGACCACAGGATAGGCCTTACCCTTTACAAACTGGACAGCATCATGGAAGGGGATATTCAGTCCATCATCGATGAATTGAAAACCGACAGCCAGGCCAGGGCGTTAAAGTCAATAGAGCAGAAAGATGGTCTCAACTAACCCGGGACTGCCCTGGACCATTTTCAAGGTGCTCTCCTGGACGGAATCCTATTTTGATTCCCTTGACATTGAAGGCAGCCGGCTTGCAGCGGAGATACTCCTCGGTCACGCCCTTGGTGTAAAAAGACTCGACCTCTATCTTCAGCACGACCGGCCGCTGCTGGAAAAGGAGTTGGCTCTTTACAAGACCCTGATACGCCGGAGGGTGAACCGGGAGCCCGTGGCCTATATCACAGGCACCAAGGGGTTCTTTCTTTCCGATATTGATGTTACCGCGGAGGTATTGATTCCCAGGCCGGACACCGAGGTGCTGGTGGAAACAGCCCTGGATATCCTGAAAACCTCTCCGGGGCAAACCGTTCTGGAGCTTGGCGTCGGATCCGGCGCAGTGATTTTCTCCCTTGCCCGGGCAGGTCTGGGATCTTCGTTCTTTGGCGTGGACATCTCCGACGGTGCGGTGGCAGTGGCAGCGGCCAACGGGAAAAAAATTTCCACCAGGGACCCCGTTGCCCTGACTGTGGGATCGTGGCTGACCTGTTTTTGCCAGGGCGAAATTTTCGATCTCATTGTTTCAAACCCTCCGTACATTCCTTCCGGGGAAATAGACCTTCTGGCGCCTGAGATCCGTTTTTTTGAGCCGAGGATGGCCCTGGACGGCGGCGATGACGGCCTGGACAGTGTCCGAAAGATCATTGACAGCGCCCCGTTTTACCTCCGGTCCGGCGGTGTGCTGCTTCTGGAAACGGGGTGTGACCAGAAAGAGCAGGTGGCACACATCGCTTCCATGACAGGACACTACCACCCCCTGGCATATGTCCGGGACTATGGCGGTCACGACCGCGTGGCAAAATTGGTAAAAAAATAATTGCCAATTAAAAGAGAGTCTGATATATAAGTTGGGATTTTTGGTCAACCCCGGCAGAGTATGAAACAGTGAGTTGCAATTTGACGATTCAAGGTCTTTGTCATCTTGCGGTTGACCGCTGTCATTCAGCAAAAAAACAACGCACACTCCTTGATCCAAAATCAGGTGCTTTTTCCCAGGAAAAAGTTGATGCTGGAGATGAGAGGCGTGGTGGAAAAAAAACCATTTAAACAGTTATGGAGAGAAAAAAAACGATGGCTTACATTACCATGAGAGAGCTGCTAGAGGCAGGCGTTCATTTCGGCCACCAGACAAGGCGCTGGAATCCTAAGATGAAGAAGTATATTTTTGGTGCAAGAAACGGCATTTACATTGTGGATCTTCAGCAGACAGTAAAGATGTTTCGAACTGCCTACGATTTTATCACGGATACAGCGGCCCAGGGCAAGAGTGTCCTCTTTGTGGGTACGAAAAAACAGGCCAGGGAGAGCATCTACGAGGAGGCCAACCGGGCAGAGGCGTTTTATGTCCAGAACAGGTGGCTGGGGGGCATGCTGACAAATTTTCAGACCATCAAGAAAAACATCAACCGCCTTGAGTACCTCAACACCATTGAAAACGATGGCACCATCGAGAATTATCCCAAGAAAGAGCGGGTCATGATGGGCAAGGAAAAGATGAAGCTTGTCAATGATATCGGCGGTATCAGCAACATGAAATCCCTGCCCGGTGCAATTTTTGTAATTGATCCGAAAAACGAGTCCATTGCTGTCAAAGAGGGCAAGAAACTCGGTATTCCCATTGTGGCCGTGGTGGATACCAATTGTGATCCCGATGATGTGGATTATGTGATTCCCGGAAATGATGATGCCATCCGATCCATTCGTCTTTTTGCCTCAAAGGTTGCCGACGCCTGCATCGAGGGCAACGAAAGATACCAGGAGAGACAGCAGGCGGGCAAGGACAAGGAAGAGCTTCCCGGCACCGAGGCGGCTCCCGAGGATGTGGAGCGGACGGTTGTGTCAGACGGGTCAGACGGGCCGGTGGTGGAAAAGATCAGAAGAAAAACAGCTGCTGCTGAAGCAGAAGCTGAGTAATCATAAACCTGAAAGCAGGGGGCTTTGTGTGGAATAATATCCCGGAAAGCCCCGGCTTGATCATATGAGGAGAGAGTAAAATGGCTGAAATCACAGCATCAATGGTAAAAGAGCTTCGTGACCAGACCGGGTCTGGCATGATGGACTGCAAGAAAGCGCTGGCTGAAACAGATGGTGATGTTGCCAAGGCCCTTGACTTTCTGCGTAAAAAAGGGCTTGCCAAGGCCCAGAAGCGAGCCGGCCGGACAACCTCCGAAGGAATTGTCTATTCGTATATCCACGCAGGCGACAAGCTCGGCGTTCTGGTGGAGGTTAACTGCGAGTCGGACTTTGTGGCAAAAACAGAAGATTTCCGGGAGTATGCCAAAAACATTGCCATGCACATCGCCGCTTCCAACCCGGCCGGGTTGAATTCTGAAGATATTCCCGAAGATGTGGTCAACAGAGAGAGGGAGATTTACCGTTCCCAGGCCCTGGAACAGGGCAAGCCGGAGAACATTGTCGACAAGATCGTGGAAGGCCAGGTACAGCGGTTTTTCAAGGAATCCTGCCTCATGAGCCAGGCCTATATCAAGGATCCCAAGAAGAGTGTTGCCGATATCACCACCGAGACCATTGCCAAGATCGGTGAGAATATACAGGTGAAACGATTTGCCCGTTTTCAGATAGGAGAGTAATCCTTTGGACAGTGAGCCGCAATTTGACAGAATTCTTATCAAACTCAGTGGCGAAGCCCTTATGGGTGATCAGGGATTTGGCATAAAACCGGCAATGATTCAGTATGTTGCCGGTGAGGTGGCCAAGGCCCACAAACTGGGTGTTCAAATTTCCATGGTGGTCGGTGGCGGCAATATCTTCCGGGGAGTGGCGGGAAGTTCTGCCGGCATGGACAGAACTTCCGCCGATAATATGGGTATGCTGGCAACGGTGATCAACAGCCTTGCCCTTTCCGATGCTCTGGAAAAGCACGGTGTGCCCACCCGGGTTCAGTCGGCAATTGCAATGAACAAGATTGCCGAGCCCTTCATTCCCAAAAAGGCCGAACGCCATATGGAAAAGGGCAGGGCCGTTATTTTTGCCGCAGGCACGGGAAATCCCTACTTTACAACGGACACCGCCGCGGTGCTCAGGGCCCAGGAGATCAATGCCCAAATCCTCTTCAAGGCCACCCAGGTGGACGGTCTCTATGACAAGGACCCGTCCATGAACAAGGATGCCCGGTTTATCCAGCAGATCTCCTACATGGAGGTGCTGGAGAAACAGCTCCAGGTGATGGACATGACTGCCATTTCTCTTGCCATGGACAACAACCTTCCCCTCCAGGTGTTTGATCTGCACGCCACGGACAATATCGTCAGAGCTGTTTGCGGAGAGAAAATCGGTACCCGGATCTACAACAACTAAAACGGCAAAAGGGTAATGATGACTATGATTAATACAGTGTTCCAGGAAACCAGAGATAAGATGGCCCGGTCCATCGCCTCCCTTGAAAAGGAGCTGACAAGGGTCAGGACGGGAAGGGCATCCCTTTCCATGCTCGACGGTGTCAAGGTTGACTATTACGGAACGCCCACTCCCCTGAACCAGATGGCATCCATTGCTGTTCCGGAAAGCAGGCTGCTGACGGTTCAGCCCTGGGATGTTACCGTCCTCAAAAATGTGGAAAAGGCGATCTTAAAGGCCAACCTCGGACTTACCCCGTCCAATGACGGCAAGATCATCAGAATCTCCATCCCCCCCCTTACCGAGGAGCGGCGAAAAGAAATTGTCAAGGGTGTCAACCACACCTGTGAAGAGTACAAGGTTGCCATCAGAAATGTCCGAAGGGAGGCCAATGATGATCTCAAATCCTTTCAAAAGGAAGGAGAGATCTCCGAGGACGACAATTTTAAAGCCCAGAAGACGATCCAGGAGATAACAGACGAGCATGTAAACAAGATCGATGCTCTGTATCAGGCAAAAGAAAAGGAGATCCTTGAGTTCTGATCCCCAGATCCCCCGGCTTGATTTTGCCCGGCTCCCCGTCCATGTGGCCGTTATCATGGACGGCAACGGCAGGTGGGCCCAGAAAAAACTGCTGAACCGTGTCCGGGGACATGAGCGAGGGACCGAAACGGTGCGCACCATTGTTGATGCCTGCTGCGGATTCGGTATTGGATACCTGACCCTGTACGCCTTTTCCACGGAAAACTGGGCAAGGCCGGAACGGGAAATTTCAGCATTGATGCGTCTGCTTAGAAAATTTGCCGTTTCGGAACGGGCCGAGTTCATGGAAAAGAATATCCGGCTCAATGTCATCGGCCAGAAAGAGAGACTGTCCGAGGATGTTGTCAAAGAGCTGGACATTTTCATGGAGAAAACAGAGCACAACACCGGCCTGGTGGTGACCCTTGCCCTGAGCTACGGGGGCAGAGAGGAGATAACCCGGGCAGCGAAACAGCTGGCAGCAAAGGCGGCCAAAGGGACCATTGCCCTGGACGACATCTCCGAGGCAACTGTTTCCGACCACCTTTACACCCGGGGTATGCCGGACCCTGACCTTCTTATTCGTACCAGCGGTGAGATGCGGCTCAGTAATTTTCTTTTGTGGCAGGCTGCATATGCTGAAATATTTATTACAGATACCCTGTGGCCTGACTTTACGAAAAATGAGTTTGCCGGTATTCTCAAGGCGTATCAGGCTCGGGACCGCAGGTTTGGAAAGGTTTTATGCACCTCAAACGATGGCTCACAGCAGTAGTCCTTATCCCCCTTGTCTTTCTGGTTGTTCTGAAGGGCTCCCCCCTTCTCTTCTCCCTTCTCATGGCGGCGGCGACACTTTTCGGCATGGCCGAGTACTTTTCCCTCTTTGCCGGCCAGGGTGAACTCCCAAAAGCATTCAGGTTCCTTGCCCATGGGGCCTCCCTGACAATCATTGCCGGTGCCCATGCCGGGTC
This sequence comes from Desulfobacteraceae bacterium, assembly GCA_046496975.1. Taxonomy (GTDB): domain Bacteria; phylum Desulfobacterota; class Desulfobacteria; order Desulfobacterales; family Desulfobacteraceae; genus DATFJZ01. The sequence goes on from JAWOGI010000234.1 coordinate 19,253, forward strand.
TGCACAAATGGTTCTGCTCCTCACTGCCATGAATGTCCTGGCTTTGTCTCTTCTCGTGGTGACCACTTTTTCCGATAATTTTCCCGGCCTGGATGCTGTTTTCAAGCAGGTTCACGGTGTGGTCTACATTCCCCTTTTCCTCGCTTTGCTTGTTTTTGTCCGTAATTCCGAAAACGGTGCTTTGTGGGTGATCTGGCTCTGGGTGATCATTGGTGCCAGCGATACAGCCGCTTTTTACGGAGGCAGGCTTCTGGGGAAACACCCTTTGGCGGTGGAGGTGAGCCCGAAAAAAACCATTGAAGGCGCTGTTGCCGGTCTTGCTGCGGCCCTGGCCGTGGGAGTCGGGTTCTGTCTGTTTTTTCTGCCCCATATCTCCCTCGTTCCGGCGGCGGTTTTTGCCCTAACAGCTGCCGCATCCGGTCAAGTGGGGGATCTGTACGAATCTGCCATGAAAAGGGCCTGCAACATAAAGGATTCCGGTTCGATCCTTCCCGGACACGGGGGGGTGCTGGACAGGCTGGACGGCCTTCTGTTTGCCGTTCCTGTCGCCTATTTGTTCAAGGTTTTTCTTCTATGAAGCGCCTGGCCATCCTCGGCTCCACCGGTTCCATCGGCAAAAGCGCCCTGGAAGTGGCTGCCATGCATCCCCATCGGTTCGATGTTGCCGTGCTTGCCGCTGCCACCAGTGCACCCCTTCTCTTTGATCAGATTGTACGGTTTCACCCAGAGCTTGCCGTGGTGATCGATGAACCCACGGCAATCCGGCTTGAAACCTTGATCCATGATTACGGAGCAGAAAAGATCAAGACCAGGATCGCCTTTGGTGACACCGGGTATGACCTGGCGGCTTCCCATGGAAGCGTGGATACGGTTCTTCTGGCCATGGTCGGGGCTGCCGGGCTGCGGCCGGCCCTTGCCGCCATCGATGCCGGCAAGCAGATCGCCCTGGCCAACAAGGAGACCCTTGTCATGGCAGGTGATCTTGTCATGGAACGGGCACAAAAGAACGGCGTCCGGATTCTCCCGGTGGACAGCGAGCACAGCGCCATATTTCAATGTCTTGCGGGAAACTGCCAAAAGGACTTTCAAAAGGTTTTTTTAACGGCATCCGGCGGTCCGTTCCGATCCACCCCTGCCGGGGAGTTTGCCTCCATTCAGCCCAGACACGCCCTGGATCACCCCACGTGGGCCATGGGCAGCAAGATCAGCATTGATTCGGCAACCATGATGAACAAGGGTCTTGAGATCATCGAGGCGGTTCACCTGTTCGGCATTCCCGCCTCATCCGTCGAGGTGCTGATCCACCCCCAGAGTATTGTTCACTCCATGGTGGGATACCGGGACGGCACGGTCATGGCTCAGATGGGGATTCCGGACATGAAGGCAGCCATCGCCTATGCTCTGGCCTGGCCGGACCGCATCAACCTTGGCATGGCCTTTCCCGATTTTGCCGCTCTGGCCAGCCTGGATTTTGAACCCCCCGATTTTAAAAAATTCCCCTCCCTGGGATTTGCCTACCACGCCTGTTCACGGGGCGGTACCATGCCTGCTGTGCTCAATGCGGCCAATGAAGTTGCCGTAAAGGCGTTTCTCGATGAAAAAATAGATTTTCCCGGTATTTTCCGGTTGATCCAGACATGCCTGGAATGTCATGATGTCGTTGAATCCCCCGGTCTGCCCGATATCCTTTGGGCCGACGGCTGGGCCAGAAAGAAAGCAGAGCGGCACCTCTTCCGGGTTGACATTACAGAAAACCGCCAACGTTGAAGGCTGCGTTGCAAACAATAAGGATGGTACCATGGGCCAGTCAATCATAGCGTTTGTCGTTGTTCTGGGAATACTGATCTTTTTCCACGAACTGGGGCACTTTATTGTGGCACGTCTCTGCGGGGTAGGTGTTCAAACCTTTTCCCTGGGGTTCGGCCCCAAAATTTACCGCTTCAAAAAGGGCCTTACCGAGTACTGCCTCTCGGTTATTCCCCTGGGGGGGTATGTGAAAATGGTGGGAGAAGAGCCTGGAGAGACGATCAGCCAGGAGGAGAGGAATGTCTCTTTTGACCATAAACCCCTCTACCAGAAAGCCCTCATCGTTGCGGCAGGGCCTTTGTTCAATTTTCTTCTGGCAATTGTCATCTTTTACACCATATTTCAGTTTTCGGGTCTCTATCTGATCGCACCGGTGGTTGGCGGGGTGGGTGACGACACTCCGGCCATGGCGGCAGGTATTGAAAAAGGGGATGAAATCAAGGCCATCAACAAGGCTCCCATTGCCTCGTGGGAGGAGATGGTCGCGATCATCGGCGCAAGCCATGGAGAGGCTGTTGAACTTGACATCCAGCGCCAAGAGCGTCGTTTCTCTCTCTCCCTGGTTCCCCAGGTCAAGCAGTCAAAAAACATATTCGGGGAACCGGTTGACCGGTACATGATCGGTATTTCCGCATCCGGTGATGTGTTTCACAAGTCCCTGAATCCCTTTCAGGCCCTGTTTCAAGGGATGAAAAAATCCTGGGAGATCGTTGAGCTCACCGTTCTTTCCGTGGTCAAGATGATCACCGGCACGGTCTCGTCGGACAACATGGGCGGCCCGATTCTCATCGCCCAGATGGCAGGAAAGCAGGCAGAAGCCGGCATGGCCAATTTTGCCTTTTTCATTGCCATGCTCAGTATCAACCTTGGCATCATCAACCTTTTTCCTGTTCCGGTACTGGACGGCGGTCATCTTCTGTTTTTCGGCATCGAGGCGGTCCGGGGACGGGCGGCCAGTGAAAAATTTCGTGAAAAAGCCAATCAGTTCGGCATGGCACTCCTTGTCGCCCTGATGGTCTTTGTTTTTTATAATGATATAATCAGGATTGTGAAGGGTGGATAATATGATCTCCTGCATAGAGGTTGCTTTAAAGCCTGAACTGGTGGATGCCCATGGGGAAAGCGTCAAAAAAAAGGCTGTTGACTATTTTGACATCGCTGTTGCCGATGTGCGCAGTGTGAACCTGGTAACCATTGACGCGGACCTTGACACAAATCAGGTCAACCGGATCAAGGATGAGATACTGACCAATCCGGTGATCCATCTCTCTTCCCTGGCGCCTTTGGAGATGGATTTTGACTGGTGCATCTGGGTCGGCCTGCGGCCGGGGGTGCGGGACAATCCGGCAAGTACGGCGGTTGAGGCCGCGGAAGAGCTGCTGGACCGAAAATTCAAGCCCGGCGAGGGGGTCTACACCTCAAAGCGGTACTGCATCAAAGGCGAACACCTTTTGCAGCACGATGTGGAAAAGATAGCAGAGGAGCTTTTGGCCAATCCCATCATCCAGCAGTGGCAGCTCTTTTCCAGAAACCGGTGGGACAGTGAAAAAGGGGCCGGTGCCACTGTGGCCCGGGTGGTTCTCGACCATGAACCCGAGTGCCGGGTGATCAGCATCGACTCGGACCAGGACCTGAAAACCATCAGTGACCAGCGGAACCTTGCCCTCAACGTCAAGGATATTCCCGTGATCCGGGACTATTTCCTGGACAAAACCGTTCTGGAATCGAGAAAAACAAAAGGGCTTGCCGGCCCCACCGATGTTGAGCTGGAGTACATCTCCCAGGCAAGGAGCGACCACTGCAACCACAACACCTTCCAGGGAACCTTTCGGTATCGAGACCTTGAAACCGGGGAGAGGGTGGTTGAAAAGAGCCTGTTCAGCACCTTTATCCGGCAGCCCACCCTGACCTTGAAAGAGAGAAAAGAGTGGGTGGTGTCGGTGCTCTGGGACAATGCCGGGGTGGCCCGGTTTGATGATGAAACCAACTACGTGATCACCGGGGAGACCCACAACTCGCCGTCCAACATGGAGGCCTACGGCGGGGCCATAACAGGCATTGTGGGGGTCTACCGGGACCCCATGGGGACCGGCCTCGGGTCGCGGCTGGTCATGGGCAGCTACGGATTCTGCGTGGGGGATATGGATTACAAAGGCCCCCTGCAGCCTCCCCTCCATCCCCGGCGGCTTCTCGACGGAGTGGTCGAAGGGGTCAGGGACGGCGGCAACAAGAGCGGTGTGCCCACAACCTTTGGCCAGACGTTGTTCCATTCCGGATATATGGGCAAGAGCCTGGTGTTTGTCACGGCCCTTGGGATCATGCCGGCAAAAATCAGGGGAAACCCCAGCCATGAAAAAACCACCTCCCCGGGAGAGCTCATCGTCATGAGCGGGGGGAGGGTTGGCAAGGACGGCATCCACGGGGTTACGGCCTCTTCAGAGAGCTATTCCGATACGACCCCGGCCGGCCATGTCCAGATCGGAGATCCCTACACCCAGAAAAAGATGCACGATTTTCTCCTGGCGGCCAGGGATGAAGGGCTGTTCGGTTTTATCACGGACAATGGCGGCGGCGGGCTTTCATCGTCCGTGGGGGAATCCGCCATGATCAGCAACGGGTGTGAGGTGTGGCTGGACCGGGTTCCCCTCAAATACGAGGGGCTTGACATGTGGGAGATCTGGGTTTCCGAATCCCAGGAGCGCATGACCATTGCCGTCAAGCCCGAAAACATTGACAGGTTCATGGCCCTTTCCCGGCACCACGCCGTTGAAAGCACCGTCATCGGCCGGTACACGGACACCGGCAAGCTCCACATCACCTACAACGACAAAACCTGTGCCTACGTTGACATGGACCTTCTGGACAAGGGGTTTCCCGGGTGGGAGTTTGACGCTTTCTGGACACCGCCGGCGCTGCGAGGCTTGACCGAACCGGTGCTTGGCACTCCAAAGGATTTCGGCACCCTGGTGTGCGATCTGCTCTCCTGCCCCAACGTCTGCTCCAAAGAGTGGATCACCCGGCAGTACGACCATGAGGTCCAGGGGGGAAGTGTTATCAAGCCTTTGGGGGGTGTTAACGGAAATATCCCGGCCAACGCCTCGGTGATTCGCCCCGTCCTCGATTCGAAAAAAGGACTGGTCTTTTCCCAGTCCCTGCTCCCCTGGTATTCAAAGATAGATGCCTTTCACATGATGACCTGCACCATTGATGAGGCGGTAAGGCGGCTCATCGCCGTGGGCGGCACCCTGAGCCACATCGGCGGGGTGGATAATTTCTGCTGGCCGAACATCCAGTTTGATCCCCGCACCAATCCCGACGGCAAATTCAAGGCGGCCCAGCTGGTAAGGGCGTGCAGGGCATTGAAAGAGGCCTGCCTTGCCTATGAGATTCCTCTGCTTTCCGGCAAGGATTCCATGTATGTTGACGGCCACCTTCCAGGAAAATACGGCGAAACGGTCAAGGTCTCCGCTTTGGAGACGGTTCAGTTTTCGGCCACCTCCCTGGTAAAGGATGTGGTAAAATGCGTCACCATGGAGCCGAAAAGAGCCGATGACCTGGTTTACATTCTCGGGGTTACAAAAAATGAGCTGGGCGGATCAGAATACTACGACCTGCTTGGCAAAATCGGCCTCCAGGTTCCGCAGGTTGATTTCCAGCGGTTCAAGGTGGTGTACAAGGCCCTCGAGACGGCCATTGACAAGGAGCTGGTGGCTTCGGCCCACGCCGTTGCCAGGGGCGGTCTCGGCGTTCATCTTGCCCTGACGGCCATGGCAGGAGGCCTTGGCATGGACCTTGACCTCTCCCCGGTGCCGGCAAGTGATGCCAGGGGGGAAATTGACAATGCACGCCTTCTCTTTTCCGAATCTGCGGGCCGGTTCATCGTCACCATTGCACCGGAAAACCGGAAGGTGTTTGAAAAGCTGTTCAAGGGAATTGCCTGCGCCTGTGTCGGCGCAACAACAGATGCCCATGCAGAGATGAAAATAAAAGGGCTTGATGGCGGTGGGATTATCGATCTTTCCCTTGCCGGCCTTGAAAAAGCGTTCACAGAGCCCATGGGGGGAATGATATGAAAAAGGTGAGAGCACTTGTCCTGACAGGATTTGGACTGAACTGTGATATGGAGACCGCCCACGCCTTTGAACTGGCCGGGGCCGCGGCGGAACGGGTGCACATCAATGCCCTGGTCCAGGAAGAAAAGCGCCTTGAGGATTTTCACATCCTTGCCCTGGGCGGGGGGTTCAGCTGGGGGGATGACCACGGAGCCGGGGTGCTCCAGGCCCTGAAGCTGAAAAAACACATGGGAGAAAAGCTCTTGGCCTTTGTCGGCCAGGGCAAACTTGTCATGGGGATCTGCAACGGGTTCCAGACCCTTGTCAACCTGGGACTGCTGCCGGGACTTGACAATGACTACACCGCCAGAACCGTTGCCCTTACATGGAACGTCTGCGGTAATTTCAGAAACCAGTGGGTCCACCTCAAGGCGGAGGGCCAAAGTCCCTGCGTTTTTACCCGCAGCCTGGATGTGATGGATCTGCCGGTGCGCCACGGAGAGGGCCGGTTTGTTGCCGACCCGGCCATTGCAGAGCAGCTTACCGCCAACGGCCAGGTGGTGCTGCGGTACGCCGATGGAAACGGAGCTCCTGCGGGAAAACGATTTCCCCTGAACCCCAACGGCTCCATGGACGATATTGCGGGCATCTGCGATCCCACCGGCAGGATATTCGGGCTCATGCCCCATCCCGAAGCCTTTAACCATGTTACCAATCACCCCCACTGGGCGAGGCAGAAAGAGAGGGTAAAGCGACAGGGGAACCCTTTGAACACCGAGATGACCAGCGGAATCAAGATCTTTAAAAACGCTGTGGATTACATGGCTGAAGTTGTATAGCTTTTTTTTCTAATTGAGATTTGTCAGCCGTTGGAGGTTCTTTCGGGCAAATTCCAGTTCCGGGTCCAGGGCCAGGGCCATTTCGTAATACTTGATCGCCTCTGCTCTGCTGCCAAGCTCCCTGTGGTTGGAGGCAATGCTGGCATGGTCAATGGCCGATGCGGGATTCAGGGCCAGCACCTTTTCGAAACAGGCGATGGACCGTTCGTGGTGCTTGAGCATGAAATGGCAGAAGCCCATGAGGTTGTGGATGTCCTCCCGGTCCGGGTCCCGGGCAATGCCCTTTTCAAGGATGGAAAGGGCTTTTTCATACTCTCCAAGCTCTTTCAGGCATACCCCTGTGTACGAGCAGATGCTGGGGATGTCCTGGTCTGCCGGGTCAAGAGTCATTGCCGTCTCAAAGAAGTTCAAAGCTTCTCGGGCATTCCCCGCTTCCAGGGAGCACATGCCCCGGTAGAACTTTATACAGTACCTGCCCGGCAGGGCTTTGTCCATGCGGGCAAGTTCTTCTCCAGCCTCCTTTCCAGGGCGGTTTTCATGGATGTGTCTGGCGGCAAACATGGCAATGCTGCTGTTGGCGGCCCTTTCCCGGAAGGCAGTGCCTGGCACCATGGAGTAAAAGGCAGGAATTCCCAGGCGGGGGTCTGTGGTCTGTACGGTGATCAGCTCCTGCCC
>JAWOGI010000211.1:0-9249 GCA_046496975.1 Desulfobacteraceae bacterium
TCCACTCAAGTGGGACAACCAATTTTCGGTGAGGATAAAATGAAATGTGCAATTTGTAGAAATGGCCATACAGAGAATGGTTTTACAAGCGTAATTCTTGAACGGAAAAACACAACTCTGGTTTTCAAAAGAGTACCAGCACAAATTTGTGATAATTGTGGAGAAGAATATATTTCTTCGGAGGTGAATAGAAAATTATTACGCCATGCAAGAGATGAGACTGATCGTGGAATAACTCTCGAATTACTTGAATTTGCAGCGTAATCAACATCCCTTCAGAGATGCTTGGGAAGAAGTCGGGAGGCCGGCCTGCCCTGTCCGGAAGGTTGAGGAACAAAAACAATCCTCTTGACTCCGGCCGGGGCAGGTTTTTTTTTAAAAACGACAAAACTACTTTCCGGGGATCTCCCACGGGTTAGGAGAACCGGAGGCGAATCTGCCGGGAAGCTTAAAATCGCCTGCCTCGACGGATACTGTGATAAGCCGTTGGGTCTCTTCCATGCCAAGGTCGTTCATCATGGAAAAGGGCCCCTTTGGCCAGGCAAGGGCGGTGCAGACCCCCAGTTCCAGGTCTTTAACGGAAACAACATCTTTTTCAACCAGGTGGGAGGCCATGGAAAAAATTCCCCCCAGGAGTCTCTCCCTGACGTTTTTTCTCAGGGTTTCGTCACTGGAGACCGGGCCGTCATCCAGGGTCCAGGGGGCGTTGGTGTTGAACTGCTCTTTAAGAGAACGGGGAACCGCCGGATACCCGGTGTCCGATTCTTGCAGATAGTCGGTCATGGAGACGGCTGCGTGGTAGGAAGTGCCCAGACCTGCGGCGTTCTGCACCCACATGATGCCGAATTTCACATCAAGGGCCTGCCTGGAAACATCCTCCAGGGTGGCAACATTGCAGTCGGGCCCGATGAAATCGTCCAGGATCATGTAACTTGCGATAAACAGGGGATTGACGGCAAACCCGGGAAAATCTTTTACCGTGATGGGGACCTTGCGGTTTTTTTCGGCAAAGGCCATCAAGGCCTGGTAGGTGTCGTCCCCGGTGGCTTTCTGGCGTATCACCTCCACCAACTTGTTCACATTGGCCGGGAAAAAATAGTGAAGCCCGGCTGTTCGCTCCTGGCCGGGAACGCCCTGCATCAGGCTTTCAATGGGAAAGGTCGAGGTGTTGCTGACAAAGATGGTATCCGGCGGGCAGTGTTGGGCAAGGTCTTTGAAAATCTCTTTTTTCAGATCCATCTTTTCAACGGCCGCCTCAATCACAAGGTCACAGGGGGCAAGGTCCTTGTATTGACTGGTGCCGGATATTTTGCCGATGAGCCGGTCCATCTGCTCCTGGGTGATCTTTTTCTTTTCCACCCGTTTTTTCAGGGAGGCAACCACCCATTTATCAAACATGGATTTGACCAGGTCATCGTTCAGCTCCTTGTACACAACATCATACCCCGCCATGGCGGCGTTGAGACCAATGGCTGCGCCCATCACACCAAAACCTACAATACCGATCGTTTTGATCTCTTTCATGCGTCTCCTCCATTAAGAATGTAATCCGTAAGAATGTAACCCGGCTTTCAAGGAACATCCCTGCCGAACAGGGTCTCTTTTTTCCGGGACAAAGAAACAGACGATTTTGCGACTGACAGGAAACCGCCATCCTGGAAAACTGGATCGTGTCAGGTAAATATGAATCCCTCGATGAAAAACAGCTACATATTAGCTAAACAAACAGAGAAGGTAAAGGATTTTTTGAAAAAACCGGGAAAAGCCCCGGCACAGCTGCGGAATCATATCCACTCAACACTATCGGCAGCAAAATTCAGGACAATGGGTTTGCCCGGGTAGAGGGCCAGGCTTGTCACCTGATCAGGGGTCAGCCGCATGACAAAAGAGAGGTCATGGACGCTCACAGTGGCCAGGATGGTCATTCTCTTCTTTTCCAGGAGCAGAGAAGCGATATGGCCGGCCAGCTGGTTGTCGCCATTGCTCTCCGGCCGGTTGTCACCGGCCAGGAATATATGCTGTTTCCGGACCACGGCGGTGCACCCTTTTTCCCCGGGAGCTTTCAGTTTGATGACCTGTCCGTCGCCGAGTCTCTTGACAAGCATTCCGTTGTCGAGACGTTCAAAGGGAGGTGCAATGATATTCTCCAGACCAGTTGCGAACACCGTCCCCTTGAAAATGGAGAGCTGTTTGTCGCAGACCGAGGAGAGCCACTGGATATCGTGGCTGGCAATGACCAGGGTGGTGCCCCGGAGGTCCCGGGCCTTTAGGGAGGCCTGGCGTATCAGAGTTGCGCTTTTCGTATCAACACTTGCCGTGGGTTCGTCCAACAGCAGCACCTCGGGGTTTAAAATCAGCCTGGCGGCCATGGCAACCCGCTGGCGCTCCCCCCCGGACAACTGGTGCCATTTGCGACGGGCAAACCCGTCATACTCCAGCCCCACCTCTGCAAGCACCGTCCTTACCCGCTGTTCCAGCTCTTTTGTCTCTTTTTTGATTTGCAGGCCGTAGGCGACATTGTCAAACACCGTCCGCTTTAACAGGTAGGGATTCTGGGTAAGGAGGGTTACCCGGGAGCGGACACGGGGGGAAAAGGGAAACGCACAGCGGCCGTTGTAAAATATTTTGCCCGAAGAAGGCCGTTCGGCAAAGGCCAGCAGTTTCAAAAGAGTGCTCTTTCCCGACCCATTGGGACCGATGAGACCGGTAATGCCCCCCCTTTCGATGTCAAGGCCGTCAATGTCAAGCACCGGGGTGGCGCCGTAAAAATGGCGGACACCTTCCAAATGGTATGCTGCCGGTTCTGTCATTGTCTTCTCAACAGGGAGAGGGAAAAATTGACAACAAAGGCGATGGAGATCAAAACAAGGCCAAGGGCGATGCCGTCGGCAAAGAGCCCCTTGTTGGTCTCCAGGGCAATGGCCGTTGTGATGGTCCTGGTGTGGTACTTGATGTTGCCCCCCACCATCATGGAGATCCCCACTTCTGTGAGCACCCTGCCGTAGGCCGTAACCGCGGCGGCCAGGATACCGAACCGCACCTCCCACAAGGTGGTGGTGAGGATATGCCGCTTGCCCGCCCCAAGGGTGACCAGGGTCAGCTTGAGGTCCTGGTCGATGCTTTCAACCACCGAGGCGATAATTGCCGTTACAATGGGAAAGGCCAGAATCACCTGGCCCATGCCGATACCGGTGAGGGTAAACAGCAGCCCTGCCTCTCCCAGGGGGCCCTGACGGGAGATCACAGCGTAAACCAAAAGACCAATGAAAACCGTGGGAAGGGCCAGCAGGGTGTCAACAAGGGTTCTCAGCTGTTTTTTTCCTTTAAAATCAAAATAGCCCAGACAGAACCCACAGGGAAGCCCTGCTCCAAGGCTGATCACCATGGAGCAGGTGGAGACCTTCAGTGTTGCAAAGACCGCTGTCCAGGTGGCGCTGTCCCCGGAGGAAAGCAGCCCGAGGGCCTTGAAAAAGCCTGCAACAATAAAATCCATACCGTCCTTTTGATCGTTTGTGTCTCACCGGAACCCCCGTTGGCCCGCCAAATGTGACAAGTGGCCGATGTTATGACCAAATTCCAAAACCCGGCAGATGGGTGCGTTTTCGGTCAAGCACTATTTTGCATTGGGGATAAACAACTCCTTCCCCAGAAGCCTGAACCCTTGTATCAGATCCTGGGCCTTTTTGGAAGCCATCCAGCGGGAAAATTCAACAGCCAGGTCGTATTGGGCCCGGGGGCAGTGTTCCGGATCAAGGGTCAGCACGCTGTACTGGTTCACAAGAACAGCATCCCCCTGCACCAGAATTTTCAGCGGGGCATTGCCCCCTTTCGCCGACTGGTATTTGATATAGGTCCCCCTGTCGGTCATGGTGTAGCCGTTTCGCTGCTCGGCAACATTGATTGTGGACAGCATGCCCTGGCCGGTCTGGACATACCACGCCTCTCTGTCCGGCAGGGGTATCCCGGCTTTTTTCCACAAAAATTTCTCTTTCTTGTTGGTGCCGGAATCGTCCCCCCGGCTGACAAAATCGGCCTTGACCCATCGAACCATGTCAAGGGCCTCTTTGATCTCCTTTCCCTTTATGCCGGCGGGATCGGTACCAGGGCCGATAATGACAAAATCGTTGTACATGATCTCCGTGCGCTCCTTGCCATACCCCCTGGCAATATAACGCTTTTCTGCGGGGGGAGCATGGACCAGAAGCACATCCACATCACAATGCTGCCCAAGTTTCAGGGCCTTGCCCGTTCCCGTGGCCGTCCATTTCAGGTCAATGCCGGTCTCTTTTTCAAAATGGGGTATAAGATAATCCAGCAGACCGGTATTGTCCGTGCTGGTGGTGGTCGCCATCATCAACTCCCCGGTTTTTGCATGGAGGCTTCCCGCCACGCTCATCATGAAGAAGAGGGCCGCCACAGTGGTCATCACTCTCTTTTTGTTCATTTTCAGTCGTCTCCTCAAAATTTTAATCACCATATACTGAATAACAACACCAACAGCATTAGGATAATAAGGAGCCATAGTCAACAAAAAGATGATTTTTCTGTATTTTATACAAAAAAACAACTCATAATAACCAAAAACAACAGTAAATATCATCGATCCTTTAAAAAGAGATGGTGATACTCTGCTTCGGAAAAGTGCTGTTTTATTTTTTTGTTCACAAACAAATAGATCTCTTCGAGTTCTTCGTCGGAGAGTCTTGGTATCAACGTCTCCAAAAAAACATCTTCGGAAAACTTCTGGAGGTAGAACATCACTGTCTTTTCATCGGTTTCCCTGTCAAGGCCGAAAGCTCCGGCCCCTTTGTACTGGTGGACAAAACTGTGTCTGTCTTTCGGCATCGCTCATACTCCTTTGTGAGGGGTCAGGTCAGGCCTGGGTTATTTCTCCCTGGTATTGTCGGCAGCCTGGTGGATGTCGACAATGTTGCCTGTCAAATAGGGCTTTGACTGGTAGCGGGTTATTTTCATAATTTTAGCTGTCAGCTCTCCGATTCGCTGGATACCCCCGAGGATGGACTGGACCGTTTGATAGTTCGGGTCGCTGGTTTCCATATCCATCAGCAGCATTTCCGAATAACCGGAAACAGCCTGCAGGGGCTGATTCAACTCATGGCACACAGCCCCGGCCATCTCCATCACTCCCTGGAGTTTTTCCCGTTCCTGCATCTCATTCTGCAGAAGGATCAATCGCTTCCCCACCTTGATCCTGGCCTGGAGTTCCACATGATTAAAAGGCTTGGCAAGATAATCATTGGCACCGGCCTCGAGCCCCTGGGCAAGGTCCTGGGGATCATTCCGGCATGTCAGCAGAATCAGGTAGAGGAAATTCTGCCGTTTTTCATCCCTCAGCTTCCGGCACAGGGCAGGACCCTCAAGGCCGGGCATCTCCCAGTCCAGTATGGCCAGCTGGAGCCCATGGTCCTGCCGAAATGCCTCAAGGGCTTCCAGCCCATCAATGGCGGTGACGACCTCATAGCCCCACCGTGCCATCAGCGACTGAAGCATGGCCCGTGATGTGGCATCATCCTCGGCGATTAAAATTCGCATCATCTTTCTCCTCCATGGCTGTTTTCAATTGATAGAACCGATGCTCGAGTTCCGGCAGCAATCGGCGCAGAACTTTTATCTTGCCGCTTCTGGCCGCCTCTTCCATGGCACCGGCCGTTTCGGCCAATTTACACCCCCCGACATTGCCGGCGGCTCCTTTTATCTTGTGGGCCTGGGCCTGGGCCTTACCGGCCTGCTCCTCTGCCACACCCCTTGCAAGGAGTGCTATCTGCCCGGGGATATCTTCCAGGAACCGGGCGATGATGGTATCGGTGAACGCCTCGTCGTTCATCAGCCTCTGGACAAGGGCGGAACGGTCAAACAACTCTGAGGAAGAGTTTTTTTCGTCGTGGCTCCCCCCTTTTTCAAACCCTGCTCCATTGCTTTTGCTTCCGGTGTTTTCCCTGGTATCGGGTGATGCCAAGAGCCATTTTTTCAACTCTCCTGAGAGCCGTTTGGGATCCACCGGCTTGGGAAGATAGCCGTCCATACCGGCGTTGATGCACCGTTCACGGTCCCCCGGCATGGCATAGGCGGTCATGGCAACAACAGGCACTTTGGGGTTGCGCACCGGGGACTGGGGGCTTCGAATCCGGCGGGTCGCTTCCAGGCCGTCCATGTCCGGCATCTGGATATCCATGAGCACCAGATCGTAGTCAACGGCTTCCAGAGCCGCCATCACCTCCTGGCCGCCGGCAACGGCATCGGCTTCCAGGCCGAGCTTTTCCAGCAGCCCCATGGCCACCTGCCGATTGGTGGAATTGTCTTCGGCCAGCAGGATTCGCGCCCCGGAACCGGCAAAAAGAGGACGAATCTCCCGGCTGGAACCATCTTCTGCGGCAACCGGAGGTTCCATACCCGGCAGGTTTGGCAGCGAACTGCCCGGCTTTTCCCGGGTCTGCACGGCAAAAACAGCGGTAAACCAGAAATGGGCTCCCCTGCCCAGGTCACTTTCCACACCGATCCGGCCGTCCATCATCTCAACGATCTTTTTTGAAATTGCCAACCCCAGTCCAGTTCCCCCGTAACGGCGGGTTGTGGACATGTCCACCTGGAAAAATTCCTGGAAAAGGCCATCTTGTTTGTCAGGGGGAATACCGATGCCGGTGTCATGAACCGAAAAACAGATCCGGGCATGGGATGGGGTTTTTGACACCAGGACAGCCCGAACAGCCACCTGACCGGAAGGGGTAAATTTAACGGCATTGCCTGCCAGATTCATCATAACCTGACGCAGCCGCCCGGGGTCCCCCCGTACAAAGGCGGGAACATCGGCATCCCAATCCCACATCAGCTTCAGCCCCTTTTTCCCGGCCTGGAAGGCCAGCATCCGGCAGCACTCTTCCAGCAGGCCGTGCAGGTCAAAATCGATGATTTCCAGGTCGAGTCTGTTGGCCTCTATTTTGGAATAGTCCAGGATGTTGTTGATCAGCCCCAAAAGCGATGCGCCGCTGCTTCGCAGGGCCTCGGCATAGCGCTGCTGCTCATCGGTCATCTCTGTTGCCAAAAGAAGATCTGTCATGCCGATCACCCCGTTCATGGGCGTACGGATCTCATGACTTACGCTGGCAAGGAATCTGTCCTTGGCCGCATTGGCAGCCTCTGCCTTCTCTTTTTCCCGGGCAAGGGCCCTGTTGGACTGCTGCAGCTTAGAGATCTGGCGCTGGATTTCAGATTGCAGCTGTTCTGAGTAGAGGGCACTCTGCCGTTGATTGTCAACGAGGAGCTCCTGGTAACTGTTTTCCAGGACGGCTATTTTTCTGTCCCGCTGTTTTTTGTGGGTCAAAAGCAGCTCTTTTTCCCGGCTCAGCTGCCCCTCCCTGTCAAAAAGCCCCATGCAGACATTCACCGTATCTTTGAGCAGCACCTCTGCCGTGTTTCCATCCAGGGTACAAGGCAGCTCACAGATCACAACACTTTTCAGCGTTTCAAGATGCATGGCCCAGAGCAGGAGCCCCTCCCCATCTCTTTTCCAGACGACTGTTTCGTTCTTTGCCGTCTCCTGCCACAAGGCTTCTTCCAGTGCAGAATCGATGACCACCCTGTGATCCCGGTCCATCACCTTTTTTCCGTCCTGTGAAATAATGGAAAACCGGTACCGTGACATGTACCGGTTCAGCAGGCCAAGAAATTGGCGGTTGACGTTTACCTGTGAGTGCTCCAGGATATCATCAAAGAAATCAGCCATGGTGATTATCCTCCAGGGAATAGATCTCTTCTGCCTTTTGCATTTCCCCGGGCAGGTCATCAACAATGGCCCGGTACTCCACAATGTTTTCCTTCATGTGAACAAGGAGCGGAGGCGATGTCAAACCGACCTTCTCCTCGGGAAAGGCGCTGTAATGCAGGCGTGAAACCAGGTATTCGGCCATTTGAAGAATGCCGGCAAGACTCTTTGGCTCAATGGTCTCCAGGGTTGTATGGTGCACCTTGACAGCCTCCCCGATGTCAGGGGCCAGCTGCCACTCCCCGGTCAACACATACCCGGTGGTGGGATGGTCGGTACCGATGATCCGGGATTCCTGATCAATCAACCCCTCCGTTTCCGGATCAAATGAAACGCAAAATTCATGGAACCTGTCAGGGACTGTCTGTTCTTCAACAATCAGCCCGATGTCATGGAGAATCCCGCATAAAAAGGCATCCTCACCCTTTTGAACAAAAATGCGCTCGGAAATCATCTTGCAGCAGATGCCTGTGGCAGCACAATGGAGCCACAACCGCTCCCTGGAAAATTTTTCGCCATGGGACGGTTTTGAAAAAAGTGTTTTCAAAGCATCCAGCACAATAAGGTTTCTCAGATTGTCCATCCCCACATAGGCCACGGCCTCGGGAATCGTTTTGATCCTGACCCGCAACCCGAAAAAAGAGCTGTTGACCAGTTTCAGCAGCCGCAGAACAAGGGTGGGATCCACCTTGATCACCTGTTCAAACTCTTTAAGGGTGCTGCCGTCATCCTCGATCATGGCGATGAGGCGGACCGCCACTGCAGGAATGGTTTTCATCTCCCGGAACCCCTTGAGCAAGGCCCGGGCTTTGTTTATTCGTTTGACAGAGCTCATCTCTTGCCTGCACCACTCCGTATCGTGTTCTCCCCCCTTAAAAGCCCGTGGATGGCGTCGAGGTATTCCCTGTTCTGACACGGCTTTGATCGATGGTCAAGGCGGGGGTCGTTTTGCTGCAGCGCCTTGATGGATTCTAAAAACTCCAGGTTTCCGGAAACAAAGAGGATGGGAACGGTTTGGTTTTTTTCCCGGATACGGCGGTAAATATCCATGCCGCTGATATTTCCGGGGAGAAGATAGTCCAGGCTGACAAGATCGTACCGGTTAGCTTCAAACAGGTCCATGGCCGCCTGGCCGTCGGCAGCCGTGTCCACCCTGTGGCACAAGGGAGGATTGGTCAGGATCCTCTGCTGTACATCCGAGATGGCCAACTCATCTTCAACAAGTAGTATTCGCCGGTGGCGGCAGGTTTTCTCTTCCTCAATGGGGGCAGGATCGTCATCCGGCAATGGTTTTTTCATGGCAGGAAAGGTAATGGTCACCGTTGTTCCCCTGTCCTGTTGCGAGGCAATGGCAATGGTTCCCTGGTGCTGCTCCACATACTTTTTAACGTTTGCCAGGCCGTATCCGGTGCCCTTGATGCCGTTTTTGTAGGAGCCAGTGGTATCTTTGCTTCCCTTGAGGGTGAAAG
>JAWOGI010000302.1:0-6434 GCA_046496975.1 Desulfobacteraceae bacterium
GACAATATAAAAACTACTGGTTTGAGACCGGTACGCCCACATTTCTGATGGATATGATCCTGGACAAGCAGTATTTTCTGCCGAATCTTGAACACCTGGAGGTGTCGTAGCAGCTTTTGAGTACCTTTGATGTGGGCAATATCCCCATCGAGTCATTGATGTTCCAGACCGGGTATCTGACCATCAAAAAAACCAGTACCATCTTCAACCAGGTGATCCATACCCTTTCCTATCCAAACTTTGAAGTCAAGAACGCGTTTAATCAATATCTGATCGGATACTTTACGGAACACCGGTTCCAGCCAGATGCCCGGTTATACAGAACCCTGCTCGAAGATGATTTCACGGGCCTCAAGTCACAGATCCAGCGCCTTTTTGCCGCCATCCCCTACACCGCCCATGGACATCTGACCCATTATGAAGGGTTTTATGTCAGCGTGATCTATGCGTTTCTTGCCAGCCTCGGCCTGGATCTCACGGCTGAAGACATCACCAGCAGGGGGCGTGCCGATCTGACCTTAAAATTTCCCGGCAACAAAAAAATATACATCTTTGAATTCAAAGTGGTTCAGGGCGGACAATCCAAAAGTAAAAACCCGCTGGCACAGATCAAGGAAAAACGCTACTTTGAAAAATACCTGGGGGACGGCAGAAACATATTTCTCATCGGCATTGAGTTTTCAAAGGAAAAAAGGAATATCCTGTCTTTTGAGTGGGAACAGGTTTGAAACACGTGGATTTGGCCAAAGTTATGATCAGACCCGAAACAGCATTCAGAGTTTCTCCTTCTGCTTGTCCAGGCGGTAGCGGATGGAGCGAAGGGTCATGCCGAGAAACTCGGCAGCCTTGCTCTTGTTGCCCTTTGAAACCTCCATGGCCTTTTCAAGATAGGCCCCTTCGATCTGGAAGAGGATATTATCCAGGTCCACCCCCTGCTCCACATCATCGAGATCGAACCGGCACCCCTTGACCCCTTCGATCCACCGCCGTTTTTTGTGCATGGAGATGGTGAGGCTTTCCGGCAGAATGATGTTGGTGGACGAGAGGGCGACACTTCGTTCGATGAGGTTTTCAAGCTCCCGGACATTGCCGGGAAACGAATAGCTGTTGAGAAAATTGAGGGCGTAGGAGGAGAGGCGCGAGACATCCTTGTTCATCTTCTTGGAGTATTTTTCCACAAAATGGCCGGCAAGCAGCTCAATATCCCCCTTGCGGTCCCGGAGGGGCGGCACCTTGATGGGGATCACATTGAGGCGGAAAAAGAGGTCCTCCCGGAAATTGCCATCGATCACCTCCTGGTCGAGCTTCTTGTTGGTGGCCGAGATGATCCGGACATCCACGGAAAGCTCTTCGGTGCTGCCCACATGCTTCACCGCCATCTCCTGGACCACCCGCAGCAGCTTCACCTGGAGCATGGGCGAAAGTTCGCCGATCTCGTCCAGGAAAATGGTGCCCTTGTCGGCGGCCTCGAAAAGCCCCTTCTTGTCCGCAACGGCGCCGGTGAAGGCGCCCTTGATATACCCGAAGAACTCGCTTTCGATGAGGGTTTCGGGAATGCCGCCGCAGTTGACCACAACAAAAGGCTTATCCTTTCGGTCGCTCATGTCGTGGAGGGCCCTGGCAATGAGCTCTTTTCCCGTGCCGCTCTCCCCGGAGATCAGCACATTGGTGGTTGTGGCGGCCACCTGGTTGATCATCTCATAGATGCGCACCATGCCGGGACTGCTGCCGATGATCTTGCCGAAGTAGAGGTTTTCCTTGAGTTCAGACGAGAGGGACTTCTGGTCAGACCCGGGCATTTTAGAGGCCAGGGCATTTTTGATGGCCTGCTTGAGCTCCTGGTTGTCAAAGGGCTTGGGAACAAAATCAAAGGCGCCGCAGTTCATGGCCTGGACAGCCATCTCCGTTGTGGAGTAGGCCGATATCATGATGGCTACCATGTCCGGGTTCTTCTTTTTCGCCGCCTGGAGCACCTCGATGCCGGTCAGGTCCCCCAGCCGGATATCACAGATAACAAGATCAAACACCTTCGCCTCTATCAGTTTCAGGGCTTTTTTACCGTTATGGGCGCAAAAGACAGAATACCCCTCCCTGGTGAGCATTAGTTCGAGGAACTCGCGCATGCTCAACTCGTCATCCACAACAAGAATTCTGGTGTCAGCTGATGTCATGTCTCACTTTCCTGGCAAATAATCAATCCCCTTTTTTTTGATACACAACCTCTCCCTGCACCATGGTCAAGACCACATCACCTTTCACATCAAACCCTGAAAAGGGACTGTTTCTGCCCTTGGAGAAAAATGTTGCCGGGTCGATGGTGTAACAGGCATTCCCGTCAAAAACGGTGATATCCGCCGGGTTTCCCGGTTTCAATCCATTGTCCATGCCAAGGAGAAATGCCGGTCTGGTTGACATCTTCTCCACAAGGGTTTCAAGGGAGATGTGGTTGTCCTGGACAAGTTTCAAGGAGAGGGAGAGGGAGGTTTCAAGTCCCACAATGCCAAAGGCCGCCCTGTCAAACTCCACATCCTTTTCCAGGGGAGAATGGGGGGCGTGGTCCGTTGCAATGATATCGATGGTGTTGTCAGCAAGCCCCTGGATGATCGCCTGCCTGTCGTTTTCCGTTCTCAGGGGGGGATTCATCTTGGCCGCGGTGTCGTACTCCTTGACGGCCCGGTCTGTCAGGGTGAAATAGTGGGGCGCTGTCTCGCAGGTCACCTTCACCCCCCTTTGTTTGGCATTTTTAATGGCCTCGACGGACTCTTTGCAGCTGACATGGGCGATGTGGATGGGCGTCCCTGTCAGCTCGGCCAGGGCAAGCTCTCTCATGACAAAGGCACTCTCGGCGGCATTGGGAATCCCCTTTATGCCGAGCCTTGTGGCCACGGCCCCCTCGTTCATGGCACCGTTTCGTGACAGGGCCTTGTCTTCGGAATGGGAGATAACAAGCAGCCCAAGGGAGCCGGCGTACTCCATGGCCCGCCGCATGAGCCGGGCGTCTTCAACCGGATGGCCGTCATCCGAAATAGCGGCAATGCCTGCCGTTTTCATCTCCCCGTGCTCGGCAAGATTAATTCCTCCCAGGCCCTGGGTGATGGCGCCCACGGGATAGACCCGGCAGAGGCCAAGTTCCCCGGCTCTGTTGATCAAAAATTGTGTCACCTGGGCATTGTCGTTCACCGGATCGGTGTTGGGCATGGGGCAGACAGCCGTGAAACCGCCCCGAACGGCAGCCCTCAACCCGGTCTCCACGGTCTCCTTGTATTCGGCTCCGGGTTCCCGCAGGTGGACATGGAGGTCGATCAGCCCCGGCACCAGGGTCATACCCGTCACATCAAGGATTTCGGTCTCCGGGTCCTCTTCGGGCAGAGACGGATCCACCAGGGTTTCCACCATACCGTTTTTGACAATCAGATCTTTTCGTTCATTGACCCGTCCCGGGTCAACAATATGGGCCCCTTTAAACCGTATCCGCATTTCTACTGCCTCCTGCCACAAGATAAAAGAGCGCCATGCGCAAGGCCACTCCGTTGGTCACCTGGTCCAGTATCATTGAAGCGTCTCCGTCGGCCACATCATTGGCAATTTCAACCCCCCGGTTCATGGGACCGGGATGCATCACAACGGCATCGGACTTTGCCAGGGCAAGGCGCTCCCGGTTCAGGCCGTAAAGGGCGGCGTACTCCCGCTCCGTTGGAAAGAGAACTTCCGTTTGCCGCTCCTTCTGGATGCGCAGCATGATGATCACATCGGCATCGGCAACACACTCTTCCATGGTGCCGGCAACGGTGCACCCCAGAGTTTCGATTCCCCTTGGAATCATGGTGCCCGGGGCAGTCACCGTCACCTCTGCCCCCATGCGGGTAAACCCGGCAATGTTGGATCTTGCCACCCTGGAGTGGGCAATATCCCCTGCCATGGCGATTTTCAACCCCTCTATCCTTCCTTTTTTTTCCCTGACGCTCATCAGATCCAGCAGTGCCTGGCTGGGATGGGCATGGGTGCCGTCCCCGGCATTGATCACCGAGGCGTTGACCCGTTTTGCGATCATATGGGCCGCCCCGGAAGAAGAGTGGCGCATGACAATGACATCCGGTCGCATGGCCTCAAGGTTCTTTGCCGTGTCCACCAGGGTCTCTCCCTTGACAATGCTGCTGGTGCTCTTGGAGATGGAGATGCTGTCCGCACTGAGCCGTTTGGCCGCAATGTCAAAGGAGACCTTGGTTCGGGTGCTGGGTTCCTGGAAAAAAAGCACAATGGTTTTGCCCCTCAGGGTGGGCACTTTTTTCACCGGCCGGTCTGAAATCTCTTTCATGCCCGTTGCCGTGTCCAGAATCATGGAAATCTCATCGGCGGAAAGGGATTCCATGTCAAGAATGTCCTTGTGTTTGAAATGCATAGGAATGTATCCTGTCAGAAATAATTTGGAGTGGATAATTAAGAAGTTGGACAGGCCACACAGATTAATGGAGGAGATCTCCGGTTCTGTCCCAGCGGACACCGAAGGATTCTTTGTTCCATGACCAGTAGATGATAAAGGCCTTGCCCTTTACCGCCTCGAGATCCACAAAGCCCCAGAACCTGCTGTCGTGGCTGTTGTCCCGGTTGTCTCCCATGACAAACAGCTTGTCTTCCGGCACGGTCACCGGTCCGAAATTGTCCCTGGCAGAAAACTGGCCCGGTATGATCCTCGAATCCTTGTGAATGGCGTAGGGTTCGTCTTCCTGAAGCTCTCCGTTGATGTAGAGCTCTTTGTCCCGGACCTGGACCGTGTCTCCTTCGATCCCCACCACCCGCTTGATAAAATCCTTGTCCCTATCTTCGGGATACCTGAAAACGATGATGTCCCCCCTCTCCGGCTCTGACACCGGAACCAGGATATTACCGGCCGTTCCCGGCTCGCCGGTGAAGGGAATTTTCACTCCGTATATGAACTTGTTGACCAGGATGTGATCACCGATCAGGAGAGTGTTTTTCATGGAGCCCGAAGGAATCTTAAAGGCCTGAACAATAAATGTCCGGATAAAAAGGGCCAGGACAATGGCAATGAGGATAGCTTCGACATTCTCCCGGAGGGCGCCTTTTTTTCCGTTTTTCTCTTTTACCGTGGAAGCGTTCTCCACATCAATGGTTTTGGCTTTTGTCATGGGGCAGTGCCTTTTTTAAGTGCATGATTAGAACAGGTGCTGGGGTTCTCCCAGGAGGAATCTGCCCGTCTGGATCTGCCGCTGTAAAATACCGGCAATCTTTCTTGCCTTGACCATGCTGGAGAGGGGCACGCTCTGGACTTCTTTTCCCTTGATCATGATGGTTCCGCTCTTGAGCTCGGCATAGCTTACCTGACCGTGGCTTTTTGCATTTCCCTGCTGGTAATCGTGGCCGTAATCGATCACCTGGGTAAAAAGCTCTTCATCACTGATTGCCGTGTACTTGACCATCTCCTCGTTTAAAATGGGGATGGGAATTCCCAGGCCAACGGAGAGGGAAACCCCGTACCCCCTGATGCTCTGGCCCACAAGCCATTCCGGAGACATCTCCTTTAAATTTCCCATGACAAAAAGGGTGGCGGCAGGGGTGAGGGGAGAGCCCTGCATGGATCGATTCACCTCTTTTTTATGCTGGGTGCCGCTCCATGTGACGTACCCCTGGGCACCGCCCAGGAAAATCCTCGTCCCAAGGCCGGTGGTCTTTAAATAGGGATCGTTGAACAGCGGGCTCAGCTGGCCGGAGGTTGAATAGTTGGCATTGGCCATCCCCGGCTTCAGTGTGCCCATATAGGTGTATTTGACCCGGTCGGACCGGTTGATGGCGCAGTTGTAATTCTGGTAGGCGTTTCTCGGATTGCACAGAATTGCATTGGGAAGATCTTTGAGTGTGATGGTCTTTTCGATTTTCCTGTTGGGATAACAGTCTGTTCCGTAGCTTTCCGCCCGCAGTTCAATCTCTTTTCCAGCCACAAGGTCCTGGATCACATGCCCCCCGCCATAATTGAACTCCCCGGGGTGACGCTTGTTCAGGGGATCATCCTCACAGGTCTGGGTGGCTCCGAGAAAGCAGTCCACGGCGGCCACGCCGGAGTAGGCGGGAACGTTGTTGAACCAGGTACTGGTCGTTCTGATCACCGGATTTGACTGGCCGATATTGACGAACACACCAGAGGAACACATGGGAGCAAAGGTGCCTGTTGTGACGACATCCACATTCTTTGCCGCTTCAACAGGCCCCTGGTCATTAACGATGTCGATGATCTCTTCGGCAGTGACAACAACAGCATTGCCTGCTTTTATCTTGTCATTGATCTCTTGATATGTTTTGTTTACCTTGAATTCACCCATTTTATGCCTTTTTTTTATATGAAAGTCGTGTAATTCCGACAGCCGATTCGGGGTTTTGCCCTACGCTCATTCTTGCAGCCCGTCCATGGGCTGCTCCGA
>JAWOGI010000044.1:0-9544 GCA_046496975.1 Desulfobacteraceae bacterium
CTCATCACCAGCAGAATCAAAAGGGTGGCGGCGTAGGGCAGCATCGCCAGGAAGTTCGGGGAGATGCCCAGGGGCTGGAGAAGGTATTGGAGGACAAAGATCCCCCCGAAGAGAAACGCCCCCCAGATGGCCCTGCCGGGATTCCACAGGGCAAAGATGGTCAAAGCGATGACGATCCACCCCCTGCCCGCTGTCATTCCTTCGATCCAGGAACGGCTGTAGGAAGTTGACAGGTGGGCCCCTGCCATGGCGGAGAACCCCCCGCCGATGATCACGCAGAGATATCGGATCAGGGTGATGTTCACCCCCTGGGTCTCTGTCGCCTTGGGGTTTTCTCCGGTGGATCTCACCTGTATCCCGGCCCTTGTCCGCTCCAGGAAAAACCATGCGCCAAGGGCAAGGAGGATTGCCATGAAGAAAAACGGGGTCTGGTTGAAAAAGATATCCCCGACAAAGGGGATGTCGGAGAGGTAGGGAAGGGCCATGTCTTCCATTTTGCTTGTCAAGGGCTTTCCCACGTAGGGTTTTCCGAACATGCCCGAGATGCCGAGGCCCAGCATTGTCAGGGCAAGGCCCGAAACCACCTGGTTGGCCTGGAGGGTGATGGCGGCAAAGGCGTGGATGATGGAGATGACCATGCCGGCGACCACCGCCGCCCCAAGGCCCAGCCACGGATTTCCCGTTGTAAATGTGACGATGAAGGCCACAACAGCGCCCACGGACATGACCCCCTCCACTCCGAGGTTGAGGATGCCGGACCTCTCGCAGATGATCTCCCCCACGGTGCCCAGAAGGAGGGGGGTGCCGGCGATAAGGGTTCTTTCGAGAACCGATATGATGATCTCTTCCATGCTACTTGTTTTCTCCTCTCTGGATGGTGACCCTGTTTTTTAAGAAAAACTCTCCCATGATCAAAAAGACCAGAAGGGTTCCGTTGACGATCTCCACCGTTGCCGCAGGCAGGCCAAAGGAGATCTGGATGGCGTCCCCGCCGACAATGATGCCGGCAAAAAAGAGCCCGGAGAGAATTGCGTACAGGGGGTTGAGCTTGGCAAGCCAGGCAACGATGATGGCGGTGAACCCGTAGCCCGAAGAGATGGAGGCGGCGTGGCCCAGGTAGTGGTGGATGCCGGCCACCTCGCCTACCCCGGCCATGCCCGCCGTGCCTCCGCTGACAGCCATGATGATCACCGTGGTTTTGAAAAAATTGATGCCGGCGTACCTGCCCGCCTCGGGGTTTTCGCCGATCACCCTGACATCGTACCCGAACCGGGTCTTGTAGATCACTGTGGCGAGGACCACGGCTGTGACCAGGGTGACAATCAGGGTGGCATAGTGTATCCTCGATCCGGGGATCAGCCCCAGCACGGCAGCTTCGGGAAGGTTGTCCGTGCCTGGAAATCCGAACCTGGTACTGCCCTTCCACGGTCCCACGATGAGCATGGTGAGGAATTCGGCACAGATATAGTTGAGCATCAGGGTCGAGATCACCTCGTTAATGGAAAATTTGATCTTGAGGATGGCCGGGATGATCCCCCAGAGAGCACCTCCGGTAAAACCTGCAGCGAACATCAACGGAACGATGAGATACGGGGGCAGGGCGCTGCCCCAGGCAAGGCCCACCCAGGTGCTGAAAATGGCCCCCATGAGAAGCTGTCCCTCGGCCCCGATGTTCCAGAATTTTGCATTGAATGCCAGGGCAAGGCCGCAGGCGATGAGCACCAGGGGGATCGCCTTGGTAATGGTCTCCTTGATGCCGTACATGGAGCCGAAAGAGCCGGAAAAGATCTCTGCCAGGGCGGATAGAGGGTTGACCCCGCAGGCAAAAAAGATCATGCTGATGGCAACAAGACCCGCTGCCAGGGCTATGACGTTGGTGGCGAGGGTCCTGGCCGGTGTTATCCGATCCCTGTCGTTTACTCGAATCTGTATCATTCTGTTCGCATGGCTCCTGCCATCATGAGTCCGATATCGGAAACTCTTTTGTCGTTGGCATCGAGGATGCCGGTGAATTCTCCTTCGAACATCACGGCAATCCTGTCGCACAGCTCAAAGATCTCTTCAAGGTCTTCGGAAAAGAGAAGCACGGCCCCCCCGTCTTTCCTTCTCTGGAGAAGCTGTTCCCTCAGGTACTGGGTGGCGCCCACGTCAAGGCCGTAGGTGGGGTGGGAGGCAACCAGGAGAGGGGGGCTGGCATTGATCTCCCTGCCGAGGATAAGCTTTTGGATGTTCCCCCCGGAGAGGTTCCGTGTGGGCACGTGGATCGAGTGGGTGGCCACCCGGTAGCTCTCCACCAGGGTTTTCGTGTGGCTCTTGATCCGGGCGTAGTGGAGAAACAGCCTTTTGGAGAACTCTTTCAGGTGGTGCTGCTTGAGGATGGCGTTGTCGTAGAGGAAGAGCCCCGGGGCGATGCCGAACTTGATCCTCTCTTCAGGAACATGGGAGATGCCGGCGTCCTGGATGTACCGCGGGGAGCGGTTGGTGATGTCCAGTCCCCTGACAGATACTTTGCCGCTGGTGGTGGGTCTGATGCCGGTGATGGCTTCGGCAAGTTCCCTCTGTCCGTTGCCGGAGACCCCTGCAACACCGAAGATTTCGTTTTCATGAATCTCAAAGGAGATCTTGTTTACCGCCTGCTGCCCCTTGTCTCCCAGGGCCGAGATGGTTTGGACATCCAGCACTTTTTTGCCCCGCTCCAGGGCCTCCCGATGGATATTGAAGATCACCTCCCTGCCGATCATCATCCTGGCAAGGCCTCTCTTGTCCATTGATGCGGTGTGGGCGCTGCCGACAATTTTCCCCTTCTGCAAAACCGTTACCCGGTCGCAGATCTCCATGATCTCGTCGAGCTTGTGGCTGATGAGGATCACCATGTGGCCCTGGGCCGTCATCTCCCTGATCACCCTGAAAAGCTCCTTTGTCTCATCGGGGGTGAGCACCGAGGTGGGCTCGTCCAGGATCAGCAGGTCGGCCCCGTTTAACAGGGCCTTGATGATCTCCACCCGCTGCTGTTCGCCGGCTGAAAGCTCCCACACCCGTTTGGAAAGATCGGCGGCAAAGTTGAATTTCCTGGAAAATTCACGCACCTTCTCCCTGATTTTCAGCTTTGGAAAAAAAAAGGGGGTCTCCTTGTAGCTCAAGGCGATGTTTTCAAGGACCGAATGGTTCTGGATCAGCATGAAATGCTGGTGTACCATGCCGATGCCGTGCTCGATGGATTCATTGGGGGAGTTGATGGTCACCGGTCTGTCATTGATCTTTATGACGCCTGCATCGGGCTGGTAAATCCCGCAGAGAATGTTCATCAGGGTGGTTTTCCCGGCTCCGTTTTCCCCCAGGAGTCCCAGCACCTCCCCCGACCGGATGGAAAGGTCTATGTTCTCATTGGCAAAAAAACCTTGAAATGATTTTGAAATTCCTTTTATTTCAAGTTTGTGCGTTTTTCTCATGTCTCTCCAGAATCAAAGATGCAAATCCCGTGGTCAGCTGCCCCTTGGGACAGGCTTGAAGGATCTGCATCTTTGATTTTTAAAGGCTCTTCGTCGGTCCGGCAGGATGTTGCGGGCTGTTTTTCATCCGGACACGGGGGGTTGAATCAGCCGCTATTTGGGGATGGACCCCTTTACATTGTCCACGTAGTACATGATGTTCAACAGCTCTTTGACAGAAGCCCGCCGGCCCTCCTCGATGCGAAGCTTGCCCGTGTTGTCCCGTATGGGACCCTCATAGGGGTCAAAAAAATCAACGTCCTTTTTCATCTGGTTGTACCGCTTCATCACCAGATCATAGGCGGAGATGGTGCCGAATTCTTTGGAGTCCACCTTGACACTCTTGAGGTCATCGACAAAGTTGCTGTTTATCGGCTCATTAAAGCTGCCGCCGAGGATGGCTGCCTTTTCAGCGGCGAGCCACCACATGTCCTTGTTGGTCCATTGATCGTTGTAAAGGTCTTTTAATATTTTAACGTACATGCCGCCCCAGTTCATCAGCTGGCCGGAAACAGCGGAATCCTCGCCGTAGGGCTGCATGGGACTGTAGTGGCTGAATGTGTAGATCTGCTTTCCTTTTTCCGTGTGGTCCTGGCCAACTTCGATGACCGCAGGAGTATCCTCGGTAAAGGCCAGGGCATCACACCCTTCGGCGATGAGGGACTCGGCCGCTTCTTTTGCCTTGTCAGGTCCGTACCAGGCATAGGTCCATTTGACGCTCACCTCTGCATCGGGGTTCACCGCCTTGATGCCCAGGGCGTAGGCATTGATGTGGCGGACCAGCTCGGGAATGGGATAGGCGGCCACGTACCCCGCCTTGTCTGTTTTGGTAAGGGCGCCGGCCATGAGGCCGTTGAGATAGTACATCTGGTAGAGGTCGCCAAAGTATGTCCCGACATTTTCCGACCGCTTGAACCCGGAGCAGTGCATAAAGGTTTTGTTGGGGTATTTTTTTCCCGCGGCAATGGTGGCATCCATGAACCCGAAACTGGTGGTAAAAACAATGTCACACTTCTGTCCCTGGATCAGCCGGTCTATGATCCGGGCAACATCGGATTCGGAAACCGATTCAATGTATACCGTTTCAAGCCAGGGCAGCTGCTCTTCGGCAAATTTTCTTCCCTGGTCGTGGGCGTGGGAAAAGCCGTAGTCCCCCACTGGGCCAACATAGATAAAACCTGCCTTGATCTTCTCCTTGGCCGCTGCAGCCATGCCCGGTAAAACAGCCAGGCAGACGCATACAACCAGCAATCGCTTCATAACATTCATCTCTCTTCTCCTTCTCCTGAGTCTTTGACTCCATGTTTTGCAAAACAGGGTTTTCCTGTTCCTGTCCCCTACTGCCGGACAGGGTGCCACCCGGAAAAAGCAAGGGGGTGATAACAGGCAGGACCCGTTGCAGTTGCAATGTCCCATAAAAAATTCAATCATAATACGATATCCAGGTATAGCAGTCAACTATAAAGAAAGGTGTGTTTTCCGGCTGCCGGGGGCTTGGTCATAACATCGGCCAGTCGTTTCAGTTGGCGGGCCAACGGGGTCAGGCTTTTGTTGTTGACGTTATCGGCCAGAAAAGCACAGTCAAGCCATAAAGCACACGATAATGTTAATAACGAAAAGGTGACCCCCACCTCATTTGAAACACTGTTTTGGAAAATGAATTTAGATGGGTTTTAGGGGGTTGGACTCTTTTTTTTTGCATTTCTGGGTAGAAAAATATCGACAAGAGATCTGAAATATGGTTTAAGTGACACAACGGGGTCAGGCCTGCCTTATAGTCATTATCTACGGCGTTTTTGAGATTATACTGGATAGGGAAGATAATGACAATAAGGCAGGCCTGACCCCTCACATAATTAGAATTGCTGCGGATCTCAGGTTCGACTTGACATCTGAAATTTATTTAGTTAGCCTACCAGGCTTACAGTAGATATGAGGAGGTGCTTATGAGTATTGATGCCCATATTCTTAAACCCCTCGATTTTTTTGCGGATTTAAACCAATACGAGTTAGAGGAGTGTGCAGCCGTATTTGAATCCAGAAATGTCGAGGTCGGTGAGGTTCTTATTGAACAAGGAACTCCGGCTCTTACTTTCTTCATTCTCCTCTCCGGAATCTATGAGGTCACTTTCAAAGTCAAAGAAGATCATTCGATTATTTTAGATCGGAAGGGTGAGGTGATGGGCTGGTCCACCGTTGTCCATCCATTCTACTATATCGGCACCGTAAAAGCCAAAAAGAGCGGAGAGGTGTTGGCAATATCGAGCCGTCTCTTTTTTGAACTGATCCAGAGAGACAATGCTCTGGGTGAAAAAATAATGAAAAAAATCGACAAAATCGCCTCGGAACGCCGAGCGATAGCTGCAGGATCACAACAAACGGGACAGGAGGATTAAATTTTGTACGGAATAGAAGCCATAACTGCTCATAATGGCTGGGCAATGGCCATTATCGGGCCGCTGATAGTATTGTCGGGATTAACCATCCTGTCCATTATCATCTCACAACTGCATAAACTGGTTGCCATCATAGAAAAAAAAGATAAACCAACCGCGGAACCAGCTGCTGATTTCAAGGATGGGATATCGGTTCCCAAGGTAATGCCCACAGACATTTCAAAAACAGCCGAGATCTATCAGCAGCTTATTGACAAGCTCGAACAACCTTTTGAGTTAAGAGCGCTTTACCGGGTTGCAGGGGAAAACGATTTCCCGCATCCTGTTCTGACGGTCAACCGTTTTAGAGAAGCCGGTATACTCGAAGAGGCCGGCGAGGGTGTATTCGTCTGGAACAGATAAGCAGCCTCAATTGGGCACCAAGTACCTGAATCAAACGGCATAAACATAAAAGCTATACCAGCCCAAAAGAAACGGGCATTGTGAACAGCTTTACGCTAAACAGACACAACAATTAGGAAAAGAAGAATGGAACTGCTTCTCCAGTTTTTATCAAATACCGGATTTTATCTCGGAAGTTATGGAAATTTTGTTATGCTGGCAATCGGCTCTCTGTTTGTATACCTTGCCATTGCCAAACAGTATGAACCCCTCCTGCTGCTGCCCATTGGGTTTGGTGTTCTGATAGGTAATATCCCGTTTTTCAAAGGCTTCGGGCTGGGAATTTATGAGGCAAACTCTGTTTTGCACTATCTCTACTTCGGGGTTACCACCGGCGTCTATCCATCCATCGTTTTTCTTGGGCTCGGGGCCATGACGGATTTTTCCTCACTGCTGGCAAGACCCAAACTCATGCTTTTAGGTGCGGCAGCACAGACCGGCATCTGGGTAACGCTGTTGAGTGCAATGGCGTTTGGTTTCATGCCCAAAGAGGCAGCCTCCATCGCCATCATCGGTGGCGCTGACGGACCCACTTCGATCTTTTTAACCGCCAAGCTGGCACCTCACCTGATCGGTCCAATCGCCATAGCAGCCTACTCATATATGGCATTGATCCCTATCATTCAGCCGCCGATCATGCGGCTTTTGACCTCCCGCAAGGAACGGATTATCCGTATGCCCGAACCCCGCGAGGTATCCAAAAAAGAGCGAATGATCTTTCCGGTGGTCGGCGTGCTCCTCTGCTGTTTTCTGGCCCCGGCTTCCATTCCGCTGCTGGGTCCATTTTTCTTCGGTAACATCATGAAAGAATCCGGTGTGGTTGATCGTCTGGCCAACACCGCCCGCACAGCAGTCATTGACACGGCAACAATATTCCTGGGCCTGACGGTTGGGGCATCAACCCAGGCGGATGTCTTTTTGACGAAGGAATCCGTTGGTATTTTTCTGCTGGGTGCCGTTGCATTCAGTATTGCCACCGCATCAGGCGTTATTTTTGCCAAGATCATGAACCTCTTTATGAAAGAAAAGATCAATCCACTGCTCGGGGCATCCGGTGTATCAGCCGTTCCCGGTTCAGCGCGGGAAGTTCATCTGGTGGGCCTGAAAGAAGACCCGACAAATTTTTTGCTGATGCATGCCATGGCCTGTAACTCTTCCGGAGTGATCGGATCGGCTGTCAGTGCCGGTATACTGTGGAGCTTTATGATGTAAAAAAATAAAATTGCTGTAAACGGAGGTATATTGGGTATGCTGGAAACACGGATGGAAGATCAGGTTCTCATTGTAACGCTGGACCATGGAAAGACCAATTCAATTACCAAAGAGACCCTGGATAAATTGAAAAAAGCAGTTGAAACGGTAAGACAGGACGATGCCGTCAAGGGGCTTGTTCTCACAGGAAAGGGGCGGTTCTTTTCCAGCGGGTTTGATCTGTACACCTTCATGGGGTTTGAAAAAAAAGAGCAGGCCGTCTCCTTTTTGACCTATGCCGATGAGGTGCTTCTCGATCTTTTCATGTGCCCCAAACCGGTTGTGTGTGCCATGAACGGCCATGCCGCCGCCGGAGGGCTAATCCTTGCCATGGCCTCGGACTATCGCATTGTTGTGGATCACCCCAAGATAAAGATCGGCATGTCTGAAATAAAGATCGGTGTGCCCCTTTCCCCTGCCCAGAGTGCTGTGATGCGGTTTGGTCTGGATTCGGACAAAAAGTTCCGGGATGTGATGTACTTCGGCGAGATGGTAAACGTTGCCAGGGCCGTTGAGATGGAGATGGTTGACGAGGCGGTCACGGCTGACACCCTCATTGAAAGGGCAAAGGGAGTTGTGGCCCTGTGGATTGACACACCGGCCCGGCCGTTTTGCCGCTTGAAAGAGGAGTTGAAAAGAAGCACCGGCCATGGTATCCGGCAGAGGCTTGTCCAGGATGACTGGCACGAAGCCCTGACCTGTTTTTTTCAAAAAGAGGTCAGGGATACCCTTGCCTTTGTCCAGTCCACCATGGAGTGATGACAAAAAACAGCGGTTGCCGGCCTCAGAGGCCGGCAACCGCTGTTGTGTTCAGGACAGTCGGGTGGATTTGACTATTTTATCCACTGGTTGACCTTGTCCGGGTTTTCATTGATCCATCTTTTTGCAGACTCATAGGGGTCTGATCCTTCTGCATTCCAGCCCATCTGCTCGCCGATCTCGGCAAGAGTCCAGTAGAAATTGTCCAGCATGGCGTAGGCCTTTGGCATATCCTCTTTCAGTCCCTTGCGGGCGATGGTGGCGATGTGCTCGGCTCCGCCGTAAACACCCTTGGGATCGTCGAGGTATTTCAGGTCCCAGCGGGCAAATTTCCAGTGGGGGGTCCAGCCGGTGACAACCACCCACTCCTTGTTTTTGATCTTGTTGGCAAGGGTGGCCGTCATCATGGCACCGCTTGAATCCACCAGTCTCATCTCGTCCATGTTGTAATCATCAAGGGCTTTTTCTGTTTTGCTCATGATGCCGGCACCGGGATCGATACCGATGATTTTACCATCAAACTTGTCCGCGTTGGCGTTGATCTGGTCAATGGAGTCGATGGTGACGTACTGGGGAACAACAAGTCCGATACCGGCGCCTTTGCAATTGACGCCAAGGTTGTCAACATCGTCTTTTACTTTTTCATAATAGGTGGAATGGGTGACAGGCAGCCATGCCGTGGTCATGACATCGATATCTCCGGTTTCCAGCCCCTTCCACATGGCTGCGCCACTGACAGGGATCAGTTCCACGTCGTATCCCATTTTTTCCTGGAGCACTGCCTTGACGGTGTTGCTGGATGCTGTTGCACAGGCCCATTCCACATAGCCGATTTTCACCTTTTCACCGCCGGCTAAAACCGGTGAACTCAGCCCTGCTGCGAGAAAGAGAGATGCCAGTACAATCGTGAATAACCTTGTTTTCATGTTTCCTCCATAAAAAATATTTATTGTATTGTTCTCAGAAAACCCCTCTGGTCTTCTGTTACTGCTTCTGTTCGCCAAACTGCTGCATCAGGCGGTCAAGGATGATGGCAACGATGACGATGCCGAGACCCGCCTCAAAGCCCCGTCCGGGCTGGAGCCTCTGGATGGCCTTCCACACTTCGCCGCCAAGGCCCCGTGCGCCGATCATGGCGGCAATGACCACCATGGAGAGGGCCAGCATGATGGTCTGGTTGATACCGGCCATGATGGTGGAGGTGGCAAT
>JAWOGI010000069.1:0-2711 GCA_046496975.1 Desulfobacteraceae bacterium
AAGAAAAAAATACCTATGTCAAAAAATCCGGCAGCAAGATCGTCGGCTGCGGATATTAAATCCCCTGGAGTATGACTTTTCGGGCCTGGTTTTCCTTTTGCAATGGGCCGGGAAACCAGGCCCGCTGATTATTATTATAGCTATCGTGGGTCCAGCCGATTTCTCGCACCAGTGATGCGAGGTCGGCCTTGACCATCCACAGGTTCTCTGCCCGGTGAAAAACCGGCTTGACATTGCTGCCGGAAAGATCGAACCGGACCAGCTCCTCCAGCAGGTCCGGCAGGGTCAACACCTCCTTGACAGGGGCGCCGCCCTTTGCGAAGGTGAGCAGCTGCCGTGTCAGACGGCTGTCCCTGTTTATGGATTTCTCCGCTTTTTCAAGGTATTCCACCCCCTTCTGGTTCCTGGAAAACTCCTTTTTGGCCAGGGCGATATTGCCAAAGAGCCCCATGAGGATATTGTTGAAATCATGGGCAATCCCACCGGCCAGGGTACCGATGCTTTTCAGCTTCTCGATTTTCTCCAGCTCTTCCTCGGCCTTTCTCCGGTCGAAGACATCAGTTACACCCCCCTCGATGCAGAGAAGGGTTCCGTCTTCAGAATAAACTCCGGTGCTCTTTTCCCACACCCCTGCCCAAGGCAAGCTGGATTTTGGGCTTGGTCATAACATCTGCCGCTCGTCACATTTGGCGGGCCAACGGGGTCAGGCTTTTGTTACTGTTAACAACGAAAGCCTGCCCCCACCCCAGGGTGGCCGATGTTATGACCAAGCCCAACAAGCCTGCCACAGGGGGGATGGACAATAATTGGTGAAAACCAGTTGGATTCTGAAAATAAATTTGATATTATGGAATCCATGGAGAAAAAACAGAACAGAACAGTGGTTGAGGCGGCACAAGAGACCATTGCCCGTCACGGGATGATCCAAAACCAGGATTCGATTCTCGTCGGGATTTCCGGAGGGCCCGATTCGGTGGCGCTCCTGCTCTTGCTGGCTGAAATATCACAAAATCACGTCATCACCCTGGCCGCTGCCCACGTCAACCACCAGCTGCGGGGAGAAGAGGCTGACAGGGATGAAGCCTTTGTCAAAACCCTTGCAGAAAAACTCCAGATCCCTTTTTTTTCGACCCGGGTTGATGTAAACAGGATAGCCGGAGAAGAAAAGCGCTCCATTGAAGAGACGGCGAGAAAGGTGCGGTACACTTTTTTCAGAGAGATCTGTGCCGGGGAAGGGATGTCAAAGCTGGCCCTGGGCCACACCAGGGACGACAATGCCGAACTGATCCTTATGAACCTGTTGAGGGGAAGCGGTGCCACGGGCCTGTCGGGAATTCCTCCGGTGAGGGAAGGCTGGATCATCCGCCCGTTCATGGAGCTTGAAAAACAGGCCCTGGTCGATTTTTTAAAAACCCGGAACCAGGCCTATGTTGTTGACACCTCCAACCACGACCCGGCATTCCTAAGGAACAGGATCAGGAACTCGCTGATTCCCCTTTTACAAAAAGAATACAATCCCAACATCATCGATGCCCTGAACAGAATGAGCCGGATAATCACCGAGGAAAATCTCTGGATGGAAAATCAAACCGTGCACCATTTTAACAGGATCATCACCGGCCAGAGCCAGGACAGGGTGACCCTCTCAACGGAACTGCTCAACAATCTGGACCCGGCCCTGGCCAGGAGGGTAATGCGTAAAGCGGTGAAAACAGTGAAAAAAGACCTGAAACGGATCACCGCCCTGCACATTGATGACGCAGCAAAACTTGCCCGCTCTGAAATTCCCGGAAAATCCCTGGATCTGCCCGGCCGGATCCGGATCTTCATTGAACAGAAAACCATATGCTTTAAAAAAGAGCAGCTGCCCCTGCGGGAGAGGGGACGGCTGGAAAAAGAGGGAAAACTTTCCCTTGCCTAACCGCAATTCATGTTTATTATTGAATTTAGGGTTTTTTTATGTTTTAAAATGGATAGAATAGTGGCTCATGCTGGATTCCGGCGTCTTAGGGGGGAATGGTTCACCGCCATTTCGGAATCAGACAGAAAAGCTCCTGACCCCCCATGAGTCTGGAATATTTGCCGTAACGGCCTTTGAACAGCAATTGTACGGGGACTCCAGGGCAGATATCCGGGAAATAGAGATAATATTTAACACACACACAGATCAAAGAGGAAAAACTTTTGAATCAATTTCACAAAAACTTGTCCCTGTGGCTGGTTATCGTACTGATGATGGTGATGCTCTACAATATTTTCAACCAGCAGCAGCAGATGGCGGAAACAGATATTGGATATTCGGAATTCATTGCAATGGTTGAAAAGGACCGTGTTGCCAAGGTTGTGATCCAGGGTCAGGAGCTCTATATTACGGACATAAACGGTTCCAAATTCAGCTCCTTTGCCCCTGAAGACGACCAGCTCGTCAAGACCCTAAGGGAGAAAGGGGTCAATATAAAGGCAAAACCCCCGGCAGAAGCCTCGTGGTTCATGTCCATAATCATCTCGTGGCTCCCCATGATTGTTCTCATCGGGGTGTGGATTTTTTTCATGCGCCAGATGCAGGGCGGCGCCGCCCCGCGGCCAGCACCGAGAACATGTAATCCGTCCCGAACAGCTTGTCAGCGATGCGCAGCATGTGGGTCAGGTTTTCGGGGTCCGGCCCCATGCCGCCCAATACGCCAAAGACGAACTGGATGAAATACGGCGGT
>JAWOGI010000238.1:0-7148 GCA_046496975.1 Desulfobacteraceae bacterium
CTCAGTTATCAGCTTCCAATAGATACCTGCTGCTTACTGACGGCTGACGGCTGATGGCTGATGGCTTTCATGGTTTGTTTTGATGCTGGGCATCATGGGTGTTATTGGAATTTGAGATTTATTTGGTATTTGGTGCTTGTAATTTGTGATTTTGTTATTGACATTCTGGAGAAAAAAGATATACTATCCAAGTTTGCTTGTGGCAAGAGGGCCCATAGCTCAGTTTGGCAGAGCCACCGGCTCATAACCGGTCGGTCCCTGGTTCGAATCCAGGTGGGCCCACCACGGGTACAGGGTGATCCGTGACAGATCCGGGATCATCCCGATGAATGGTAACTCCTAACACAGCCTAACGGATAATGAAATTTTGCAGTCTGGTTTTTACGATTTCAACCCCTGGGGGGTACACAGAACAAACAAAACAGATGCCCGGGTGTACCTGGTCACTGTTTGAACGGATAAGGAAAAGCGTGGTCTATGCCACGCTTTTTTTGCTTTAAGGAACGAGATGGGTGTAACAGCAAAAAAAATATGGAAGCTGGTCGATGGATTTGCCCCTTTTTGTCTTGCTGAAAAGTGGGATAATTCAGGACTCCAGGCGGGGGACATGACTTGGCCGGTCCAGCGGGTACTGGTTGCCCTTGATGCTTCAATGGAAGTTATGGCCGGGGCGGTTCAGTGGGGAGCCGATCTTGTCTTGACCCACCACCCCCTGATGATGGCACCGGCAAAAAATGTCGATTTTGGCACGATGCCCGGCAAAGCGATTTGTGTTTCCGCCACTGAAAAAATTTCCATCGTTTCAGCCCACACCAACCTTGACAAGGCGGAAAACGGTCTCAATGACTTTTTTGCCGGGATCATCGGCCTTGAGGAGTGCACTCCTTTTTTGCCCCACTGGTTTTCCGGAGAAACGACGGAAACCAGGGCAGGTCTTGGCAGGGCGGGAAGGTTCGCCTCGCCTCCGGCTCTCGGCGATCTGGCAGAATCCATCAAGGAAAAACTCTCCTGCCCCTATTTGCGGACAACGGGAAATCAAAAGCAGATCATCACATCGGCGGTGGTGTGTACCGGCAGCGGCGCTTCTTTGACAGAAAAATTCCTGGAATCGGGGAAAGACCTTTTCATCACCGGGGATATGAAATACCACGAAGCAAGGGAGATTGAGCAGGCAGGCAGGGCTCTCATGGATGTGGGCCATTTTGCTTCGGAACATATTGCCGTCAGGCTCATGGTAAAACAGCTCGAAACCGCAGCAGAAGAGGCGGGTATTCTTTTGGAGGTGAAAGGGTTTGAAAAAGAGACCGACCCTTTTACCACCCTATAGGAGCCTGGCAAAAGCCAGACCCCGTTGGTCCACGAATTAACACCGTTGGCCTCGGTTATGACCAAGCTTTGCGGTTGAAATGGGGAGGGGTCAGGAGGCCAAAATGTTGAGAAAAAATGTTCACACCTGCATCATGTCGGGGTATGAATGCAATAACAGGGGAATTATATGCAGAGTATAACAAAGCAGGAGATATCTGTCCTTGTCAAGATTCAGAAGAGCGAGACCGAGATCGTCCGCATCGGAACCCTGCTTGAAAAGATTGAACAGGAGAAAGCAGCCCTGGAACAGGAGCTGACAGCTTTTGAAAACGGGCTGGCAAGGCAGAAACAGGAACTTGAAGCCGTCACCCGTCGCTGCAGGGAAGCTGAAGAGGAAATTCAGATGCTCGACGAGAGAATTGCCAGAAGCCGTGAGAAACTCAGGCATGTGCGGACAAACAAGGAGTACCAGTCCCTCCAGCGGGAGATCGATGACAATGGAAAGAAAAAAGAGACCATTGAAACCGACTATTTTGTACAGCTTGAAGCAAAAGAGACCGCCGAGGCCCTTGTCAAGGAAAAAACTGCCGCCTTTGATCAGCTGGAGCAGAAGATCCGATCCGACCAGGCTGAGATTGAAACAAAAGGAGCCGACGACCGGCAGCTTCTTGCCGAGTACAAAGAGCAGCGGGATCAAACAGGAAAAAGCCTTGATCCGGTTCTGTATGAAAAATTTCTTGAAATTTCCCAATCCAGCGAGGGAACAGCAGTGGTTCCGGTGAAACACGAGGTGTGCCGGGGCTGTTTCATGAACATTCCCCCGCAACTTTATATTGAAGTGCAACGGGCAAACAGCTTGATTTTATGCCCCCAGTGTAATAGAATACTCTACTACGCTGAAGAGTAGAAACGGGCTTGGTCATACCATCGGCCAAATGTGACAAATGGCCGATGGTATGACTAAGCCCGTAGAAACGATGACGGCTGGACCAGACCAGACGATTGCGGAATCCTCTGGGGATTTCGAGGAAAGTCCGAACACCACAGGGCAGGACGCTCCATAACGTGGAGTCACGGTGACGTGAAGGAAAGTGCAGCAGAGAGTAGACCGCCGGGAAAGAGAGTTCTCTTTCCCGGTAAGGGTGAAACGGTGCGGTAAGAGCGCACCAGTTTTCCAGGTGACTGGAAAAGCTTGGTAAACCCCGTCCGGTGCAAGACCAAATAGGAAAGTGTCAAGGGTTGCCCGCCCGTGCTTTCGGGTAGGTCGCAGGAGGTGTACGGCAACGTGCATCCCAGATGAATAATCGTCGCCCCTGTACCGGGTAACCGGCACAGGGGAACAGAATTCGGCTTACGGGCTGGTCCAGCCGTAACAGCAGCCAGCTGGCAGTCAATCTCTCGTTTGTTGACTGTCAGCTGGTTTTTGTCATATGTGAAAGGGGCTTGATCATAACATGGGCCACTCGTTTCAGTTTGCGGGCCAACGAAGTCAGGCTTTTGTTAAGGTGGCCCATGGTGGCCGATGTTATGACCAAGCTTCCCAGGAAAGGAATTGATGTTATGCTGAGAATCGAAGCGTTAAAGGTTGAAGTGGGCGGAAAGGAGATTTTACGAAATGTCAATCTCCATGTTCCCCCGGGAGAGACCCACATCCTCTTCGGCCCCAACGGGTCGGGCAAGACCTCGTTGATGATGACCATAATGGGGTTTGCAGGGTACAAGGTGACCCGGGGAAAGATTTTTTTCAAGGGGGAGGATGTCACATCCATGCCGGTCCACGAGCGGGTAAGACTCGGCATCGGGGTGCTCTACCAGCGCCCCCCCACCATCAACGGCCTTTCCACCAGGGCCATGGTTGAGCTCTGCGCCCGGGGCAGGGAGGTGGATGTCCATGAATTGTCGGAAAAACTCAATTTTCAACCCTTTCTTGACAGGGATGTCAATGAAAACCTTTCCGGCGGGGAGATCAAGCGGTCCGAACTGCTTCAGCTGAGTGCCCAGCAGCCGGATCTTCTCCTCCTGGACGAACCGGAATCCGGGGTGGATCTGGAATCGATTTCCCTTTTGGGAAAAAATATTAATTCCCTCTTGAACCGGGGCATTGAAAAGCACCCCGCCTGCCGGCAGGCTTTTCCCGTGGAAAATCAGAAATCGGGACTTGTCATTACCCACACCGGCCATATCCTCGATTATATAACCGCGGACAGGGGGCAGGTCCTTTACAACGGAGAGCTGAGATGTTCGAGAAATGCCAGGGAAATTTTAAAATGGATCAGGGAATACGGATATGAGGAGTGTGTTGGATGTTCAGCCTAGACAGCAAAGATAGTGCAAATCCATTGGATCCCTCGCTGTACAACGGCAGGGCAAAAAGCCATGATTACGTTGAAACCCTTGACAATATCTCCCATGGTGATGCCCGGGAGTTTCTCAAGGTGGGCATTGAGACCCAAGAGTCCCTCCGGTCGGGAACCTTTATTCAAAAGGACGATTCCCTTGTCCACTGTTCAGCATCCATCCAGGGGGTTGATATTCAACCCATGAAACAAGCCGTTACATCCTATCCCTGGATTGATGACTATCTGTGGAAACTTTTGGATCCTGAAACCGATGACATCGGCCCGCCGGTTAAGAGGGAGCGGCTGGACGGTTTTTTTATCCGGGTCATGGAAGGGGAAAAGATCGAAAAACCGGTGCAGACCTGTCTTCACATTGCACAGGATAGATTCTCCCAGAAGGTTCACAACCTTGTCATTGCTGAAGAGAAATCTGAAATCCACATCATCACCGGCTGTTCTACCTCGGACCAGATCGACGCCGGGCTTCACATCGGACTGTCCGAGTTTTTTGTCAAAAAAGGGGCAACCCTCAAGTACACCATGGTCCATGACTGGGGAGAGAATGTCACGGTAAGGCCCAAAACCAAGGTCCATGTGGAAGAGGGAGGAGTGTTCATCTCCAACTATATCTCCCTGAAGCCGGTGGGGTCCATCGAATCCAACCCCGTCACCCTCCTGGACAAGGATGCCACGGCTCTTTTCAACAGCGTGCTTGTGGCCGGCAAGGGGTCTTTCATGGATGTTGGTTCCGTTGTGGAACTCAACGGGCCCGGGGCCAGGACAGAGATCATCTCCAGGGCCATTGCCGCAGGGGGAACCATTCTTTCCAGGGGCCACATCAAGGGAAAGGTTGCCGGCGTCAAGGGTCACCTGGAGTGCAAGGGCCTTATTCTCAAGGATGGTCTTCTCCACGCGATTCCCGAGCTCTCCGGCCACACCCCCGATGTGGAGATGTCCCATGAAGCCGCCGTGGGCAAAATCGACAAGCGGGAGATCGAGTACCTCATGTCCAGGGGTCTTGACGAGGACGAGGCGGTCTCCACCATTGTTCGCGGGTTTCTCAACGTTGACATTGAAGGGCTTCCCCATGAGTTGACGGAAAAGATGAACCAGGCGGTCATGGAAACCCAGCAGGACGTGCTGTAGCAAGGAGCTGTGGTCTTATATGAAGGCATCGTGTGAATTTTCGTTCAAGAAAAAGGCCGATCTCTTTTCCCGTGAATACCTGAAATGCATTCTGTACATTATCGGTATCGATTCATCCAAAACCGTTCTGAGCAAAAAGCTCTATTCGAAACTGATCACAGATTCCCACCTTCTCGAGGATTTACTCGACTTCCACGGTGCCAAGCACAACTATGACTGGGTGTTTTACAGGGAGCTCACCTCGGCTGTCCGCCACCTCTCCCTTGCCGGCTACTCCCAGAAGCACATTGTCAACCGCATCGGTTTTTACCAGCTGGAAAAGACGGAGAATTTCAAGCTTGAATCCCGGGACACCCTGATGATGATCCAGGATTCTCTGAAATATGCAGCACCGGTCATTGTCCAGGAGGCGGAAAAGCTCGGCATCGAGGTTCCGGAAGCCGGCTATGGTGCCGATTTTTTTCCCGGGATTGCCACCGGAGAGCGTTTAGAACACAACATAGATGATTTTGACAACAGAGACGGCCAGAAAAAGAACCTCACCGTCATTGCCAGTGACTTCCTGGAGATCATTGAAGATTTCGGGCAGTTCTCTTTTTACGAACGGTATGACAGCCAGAGTATAAGACAGCTGGTTCCTGAAACCGTCAACGAGGTGGCCATCCGCCGGTTTGAAATGCTGGTCCACAACCTCCAGTCCTCTTTTGATTCCTACGTTGTCCATGGTGATTTTCAGTCGGAAAAAACCAAACTCAAGGCGTTGAGAAGCCACTTTTCCATTGCGTTTCATATTCTCCAGGTGGTGGGCCGGCTGCTCCATTTTTACGAGCGACACCTCCACGACGTGGACTACAAGCGCAAGTATAAGAGTGTCAGTCAGTCCCTGTGCGAAATCATCGATCCAGACGTGCTTTTGGACCGCGCGGTGAATTACGGGCTCTTTTATGTCCGCCATTTTTTTTCCAACGGCAGGGAGACGGCCGTTGAGATCCTCAATGAAAACATTGACCGCTCTTTTGTCAGGGTGGATATTCCCCGGGAGAGGGGATTCCACAGCAGGCCCAGCCTTCTTGTGGCAAAAATTGTTCAGCACTACGGCGGTGAAGTGGAAATGGTTGTCGGCACGGACCGGTTTGATGCGGCCAGTGTTCTGGACATGCAGTGGGCCGGGGGCAAAATAAAAAAGGAAAACATCCAGGAAGTGGAGTTCCACGGAGATGTCAGGGCCCTTGCAGATCTGGAAGTGCTTGCCCGGGTCAACTATGCCGAAGATGCCATGGGAAAAGGAGTGCCCCTTCCAAAGGAGCTCTCCTATTTAAGGTGACGCTTGTGACCCAGGGCCGCCCATCAGCTTTTCAAAGAAAAACCTTTGCCGTGGTTGTGGCCGGCGGCAAAGGGGTCCGCATGCACTCCGGTGTGCGAAAGCAGTATCTTAATCTTGCCGGCAGGCCGATTCTGGTCAGAACCCTTGAACAATTTGTCTCCTCTCCTGATGTTCACAAAACCGTGCTGGTCATTCCGGAACAGGACAGAAAGTTCTGCAGGGATCATCTCTTAAAGCCCTGGCATTTAACCGGCAGCATCCGCATGGTTGCCGGTGGAAAAGAGCGGCAGAGCTCTGTTCGCAACGGGCTTGAAGCCGTGGAAAACGATCACTGCCGTGGAGAAAAAAAAATCGTCCTTGTCCACGACGCTGTGCGACCTTTTGCCGGCCATGAAATGATACGACGCTGCATTGACGGCGCTGAAGCATACGGTGCCTGCGTTCCTGCCATCCCTGTGGTCGACACCCTGAAAAAGGCCGATGCCGGCAGTTTTGTTGCCCGAACGAGAAGCCGGGAGCATCTCTTCCAGGTTCAGACCCCCCAGGCCTTTGAGCTGAGTCTTATTCTCCGGGCCCATGCCCTGGCCGAACAGACCGGTTTTGCGGGAACCGATGATGCCTCCCTGGTGGAACAGATGGGGGAGAAGGTCTTCATTGTTGAGGGGTCGAGAAAAAACATCAAGATCACAACTTCCGAAGACCTTGAGCTGGCAGAACTTTTCTGTTCTAATTTCTGGTCTTGATCATAAATACAGCTGAAATAGAACATTTTCCCCTTTCTTGTTGACACTGCCGGCAGATATACCTTAATATACAAAACCACGGCATCAAAGAGCGGCCCGGGACAGGCTTGCACAATGGCCTTTTGACCTTGCTGGAATAGCTGCGGGCCTTGCCTGTTTAAGGCTTGGTCATAACATCGGGGACTTGTCACATTTTGCGGGCCAACGGGGTCAGGCTTTTGTTATTGACGTTATCGGACAGAACAGCACAGTCAAACCATAAAGCATGCGATAATGTTAATAACGAAA
>JAWOGI010000283.1:0-5902 GCA_046496975.1 Desulfobacteraceae bacterium
TGGAAGAACCGTTTTTTTACAACCAAGGATGGCCCGGCAAACAGCGACAGCCCTGATGATGCTGTTTCCATGGGGTTCATGGCCGGGCTTGTGCTCCTGGAACGGTAACTTTTCCAAGTCGAATTAGAGGCAGCCGGTCCGGGGTTTTGCCCGGATCGGCTGCCGGTGCACCACGATTTTCATATAAACGGCCATGCCCTGCGGGCACAACAAAGCATGAAAGCTGTTAGCTTTTAGCTGAGTACTGATGGCTGACGGCTGACGGCTTTCATATAAAAAACAGGCCTGACCTTTCCGCGGCATGGCCAATGCTATGATCGAGGCTGTCGGGCTTGGTCCTAACATCGGCCACCTTGGGGTGGGGTCACCTTTTCGTTATTGACATTATCGTGTGCTTTATGGTCTGATTGTGTTTCTCTGTCCGATAACGTCAATAACAAAAGCCTGACCCCGTTGGTCCGCCAAATGTGACGAGCGGCCGATGTTAGGACCAAGCCCAGGCTGTCGAGAAGCCTTTCGGTTAATTGGCCAGAGAGGGGCTCTTGTGGTTGAGGATGGCGTCGATCTCCCGTTCAACCTCTCTGGGTTTGGGTGTTACCTGGTGGTCGGCAAGGATTGCTGCCACTTTTTCATTGCATCGTTCGAAGAGATCCTTGCTTCCTTTTTTCTCCCAGGAATCGAACCGTGACCGGTCAAACAGTTCCGGCAGAAAATGGGCCGACTTGAAATTCTCAAAGGTGTGGGGGTCCGTTAAAAACATGGACCCGTCGGGACCTTTTGCCACCCGGTCTATGATGTCTACTGCCAGGGTGGCATCGTTGACCGGCAGCCCCTCGGTGAAAAACCGGGCCATGGCAACCATTTCGTCGGCCATGGCAACCATCTCCAACGATGAGGTGTGACCCGATTCGATGTAGCCCACATCGTGGATCACATTGCACCGGGAAAGCATGGCCGTGACAATGGAGAGCATCCCTTCGGCGCCGGCCTGGGCGTCAATGGTTTTCGAGTCCGTGGCCCCGGCAAAGGACCATATCGGTATATCGTATATTTCATCGCGCATGTCCGCCAGGGCGGCCTGGGTGAGGCTCCATTCGGTACAGCCGTAGGAGACCACGGTGTGTTTCATGTCCAGCACGCTGACATTGGGGGCAAAGAGGAAAGGCGACCCCTT
Organism: Desulfobacteraceae bacterium; assembly: GCA_046496975.1. Lineage (GTDB taxonomy): Bacteria > Desulfobacterota > Desulfobacteria > Desulfobacterales > Desulfobacteraceae > DATFJZ01. The sequence goes on from JAWOGI010000283.1 coordinate 1,175, forward strand.
GCCTGCCAGCTGGTGAATCACAAGCCCGATGAGATTTTCCGCCAGACCAAGGGCAATGGCCCCGCTCAGGGTGACAGGTCCGCCGCCCCCTGCATTGCACCCCGACGGAAGGCAGATGGGGATCTTTTTTTCAGCGCAGAAGAGCAGTTTGTCCATGACATTCACAGGATATCTAAGGGGGCTGATGGCCTCCGAGTAGTTCAAGAGAAAGGGCTTTTTCTGGAACGCCTCTTCCCCGCCGGCAACAGCACAGGCCATTTCATAGATTTTTTGAATATCTTCGCCGCTGTCTGCGATAAACGAAATGGGTTTGTTGCTGTTTTTCACCATTTCGGCAAAAACATGGACATAGATCTCTTCAATGGGGACATCCGTCGGGTTGCCCATGGACATGGAAAAATCCATGTTGGGAAGGGCGTCCACCAGTTTTGCAAAATTTCCCGTGTCCTTTAGAACCGTCCTGCGCCGCTTTCGGGTGGTAAAATCGTGGGTGAAGATGGTGTCCGATCCAGTACCGTAAAAGAAATTTTCATCCACCAGGGGCATGGTCTTTTTGCCTTTCTGGTCGTAAAGGTCGATCTGTCTTGGAGCGGACCGGATGGCCTCTTCGGCAAGCCATGCAGGCATGGTGACCCAGTCCTTGTTTTTGACCCTGCAGCCGGCATCCTGAAGCATTTTCAAAACTTCAGGGTGTTCCATCTTAAAGCCGGTTTTTTCCACTATTTCCAGTGCCGCCGTATGGATTGCCCAGGCCTGTTTTTTGTTTAAGACCCTGAGTCTTGGCTTGAATGTTTCGATGTCTAAAGGTTTCATACGTTTTGTCTCCTTGTGCCGCAATTATCGTTCATCGGGGCTTTGCCGCAATATTTGGAATCAGCTGAATTGTTCCAGCAGTGCCTCCGGGATATCGTTGTTTTTCTGTCCCACTACAGCATAGTAGTTCAGGGGGGTGCCGTCCTGGCAGATGCGGTGGCAGTAGTGGTGCTTGGCCTTGATTTCCAGCAGGTCCTGGTCGAGCATGTCGTTGATGAGTTTGCAGAAACCCGTTGAATCCTTCTGGTCCAGAAAATTTTCCTTGATGTTAAAGGCAAACAGACCGGGGGAAGAGACAAAATTGTATCCCGCGGCAAAGGCATGGGGGGGGATATCATCAAATCCCAGGGCGGCAACAACGGTCATGCAGTTGAAGCCGGCGCTGCTAAGGGATTGCTCCTGTTCTTCTTCAAGGTCGGTGAGGTCTGCCACGTGGTACTCTTCGTAGACCTGTGGCCTATCCCGCAAAGCTGACTGGGCAGCTTCCTTGAGGATGTCAAGGCCGGTGACGGATTCCGCGCCCATGTTTTTCAGCTCTTCACCCATGATGCCGTTTCCCGCACCCACATCAAGAACGTTGAGGTTCTGGGGCGGGAAGTTCCGGTCTTTGAGGTACTCCTCGAGCAGGCCGCACACCGTGGCCGGTGAGTTGCATTTCAGTTTGTCGTAAAAAAGGCCCTCGTAGAGTCCCGGGATGGAGTAGATCTTGTCGTAGTCGTGAAAGGTTACCTTCTCTTTTTTTCCGTTCTTCTCCAGAAAGAAAAATTCACCGGCACCCTGGTCTGTTGAATCTACCTTTGGAAATGATATGTTTAAATCAAAGTCGTTCATCGTCTCCTCCTTGTTTGTTAAGTTTTGCAATCAAAATAAATATGCCGGTTTTACGGCGACATTTAATCGTAAACAATAAAGTGTGCTGAAAAAAGTTTTTTCCTGAAACAGTCTGTTTGTCGCGTGTTAGAAGATAATGAATTTGTATAACGAGATAATTTTTTACTGCCTGCTCGAAAAAACCCTCTTTTACCGGTTTATTTATATTGGATACAATATATTTAAGTCTTTGTCAAATGTTTTCTACAGAAAATATTTGTGGGTGTATGACAATCATGCTGTTGGGGTGTTGTCCTGGCAGGTGTCAGGGCAGACGTGGCGATTTAAAAAAAGCATTGAGTCTTGGCGGTTTTTTGTGTATTTTAGCTTGATGGAATTATTAGTGAGTATTATTTTTTAGGGATACGGAAGAAAATAATATGCGTGAATTGTTTTTGGAAGTTTTCTTGCATGTGTGTTAAAAATAATGCAACCCTTGCCCTACTCCATTTTTGTGGGGACAATCAAGATTGGAATTGCTGGTAAAGGAGGGGAGATGGTACAGGAAAAAACAGGAGTGTCAGGAACAGCAGCCCTTGATTTACGGGGAAGGCAGTCGGTGAGGGCGACATTTAAACTCTCCCAGAGGGCCATTGAAGCCCTGAGCCTCGTTGCGGTGCATCTGGGGATCAAGCAGAAGTCCCTGTTTGACCACCTCATCGAGGATGTTTCCGCTCTGGGCAAGGTGGCCGATGAGGTGAGGATGCGGCAGTTCAACAAGATCCACCGGGTTCAGAAAACATATGTTTTGAGCCGGAAAACCCTTGATGCCCTTGAGCTTATCTCGAAGGACCATGGTACTCCGAGGGATGCCCTCGTCGAATACTCCATAAAACGGCTGGAGTCTCTGATCCTTGCCGAAAAAAGCAAGCATGAAAAGAGAAAGGCCCTTTTTGACGAGGTGATCCACCATTTTGAAGAGGGAAACATTCTCCTGGACCGGTCAAAGATGGCCCTCGGTTCGGATGATCCGCTTTGCATCCACATTGAAAAAGCCATGTCCGCCTGTGCAAAGACAAAGGCGGACATGGCCGTTTTCATGGAAAAAAGCAAGGTGATCGAAGAGTTTTGATTCTCGAAAATGGGGTCAGGCCTGCGTTATTGTCATTATCTACGGCGTTTTTTGGATTATACTGGACAGGGAAGATAATGGCAATAACGCAGGCCTGACCCCTCACATTTTTAACGTTAAACAAGTGTAGGAGGTGTTTGTGATACAGATCGAGAATCTGACCAAATACTACAACGATTTTTGCGCAGTGGACAACATCAGCCTGACCGTTAACCAGGGCGAGATTCTTGGACTGCTTGGGCCCAACGGGGCTGGTAAGACAACCATACTGAGAATGCTTACCGGCTTTTTCAAGCCCTCGTCGGGCAGTGTTGAGGTGGAGCAGCTCTCCATATGGAACGAGAGCCTTAAAATAAAGGGGATGATCGGTTATCTTCCCGAATCCGCCCCCCTCTACCACAACATGCTGGTGTTTGACTATCTCGAGTATGTTGCACGGGTAAAAGGCATTGAAAAAAAGAGACGGGTTGACAGGCTCAGACAGCTCTCCCGCCTCTGCGGTCTGGAAGGGATCATGCACAAGACCGTGGACGAGCTCTCCAAAGGGCTGAAGCAGAGGGTGGGGCTTGCCCATGCCATGATGACCGATCCTGAAATCCTGGTCCTTGATGAACCCACCTCGGGCCTTGACCCCAACCAGATCGCCGAAATACGGGCCATCATCAAGGGGATCGGCCGCCAGAAAACCATAGTTTTCTCCACCCACATTCTCAGTGAGGCAGAGGCAACCTGTGACAGGATCGTGATCCTCAACAGGGGCAGGGTGGTTGCCGACGATACCACCGCTGAGCTCAAGCAGATGGCCGGCAGCCGGGGGCGCATTTACCTTTCCCTTTTCAATGCCGATGAAAACGAGGCGTTCTCTCTTTTAAAGAAAATTGACAGTGGGGCCGAGGTGGTCAGGCAGGAGGCACGGGAGGCAGGTGCTGTCTCGTTTGCCGTCACAGGGGCCAACGACCATGACCTGAGGAGAAAGATCTATCTGAAGATCAAGGAGACGGACTGGATACTGGCCGAGATGAACCGGGAATCCCATACACTGGAAAATGTTTTCCAGGAACTGACAAGGGGGAATTAATTTAAATGAATCAGATCATGACCATAGCATCCAAAGAGTTTAAGGACTATTTCATCTCACCCATCGCCTATATTGTTATTGCACTGTTTCTTGTGGTGACCGGGTGGTTTTTCTTTTCAACCTTTTTTATTTTTGACCGTGCGGACATGAGAACTTTTTTCTCCCTTCTGCCCACGATCTTTGCCTTTGTTATCCCCGCTGTTACCATGCGTCTCTTTTCCGAGGAGCTGAACGTGGGGTCCTATGAAACCCTCTTGACCATGCCGGTCTCCTTTGCCGATATTGCCCTGGGGAAGTTTGCAGCGGCTGTGATGTTCACCGTGTGCATGCTGCTGCCCACCCTCTCCTATGCGGTTTTTATCGCCTTTGTCGGTGACATTGACATGGGCCCGGTGGCAGGCGGATACATCGGGGCCATCCTCCTGGGCGGGGCGTACTGCTCGGTGGGACTGTTCGCCTCTTGTCTGACCCGGAACCAGATCGTTGCCTTTATCATCGGTGCAGCCATCTGCTTTGGTCTGACCATTCTTGACAAGGTGCTGTTCTTTGTTCCCGGGCAGCTGGCGGGAATTGTCGGTTTTCTCGGGGCAGAAACCCATTTTAAGAGCATTGCCAAGGGCGTTATCGATTCCAGGGACCTTGTCTATTTCATCAGCGTCATGGTGGTGGCTTTGTTTGGGACCAATCTTGTAATGCAGGAAAAGAATTAAGGAGAAGCAATGGGTGTGTCAAAATTAAAAGGGAATTATCTGAAATTTTTTACCTATCTTGTTGTGATCGTGCTGATCAACATTGCCGGTGTCACCCTTTTCTTCCGGGCGGATCTGACAAAGAACAACATCTACTCCCTTTCCCCGGCCAGCCAGAAGGTGGTAAAGACTCTGTCAGAGCCCCT
>JAWOGI010000367.1:0-5795 GCA_046496975.1 Desulfobacteraceae bacterium
GGATGCTCTAAACAGCTGCCGCTCACCTCGGAGCAGCCCATGGACGGGCTGCGAGAATGAGCGTAGGGCAATACCCCGAATCGGCTGCCGGGATTACACGACTTTCATATAAAAACACAAAAAAGATCTGGTTTTCCAGGAACAGAACAGATTGCAGGGCCGATGGTAAAACAAAAAAGAGAAAAACTGAAGCCAGGGGATACCCTGGGGGTTTGCGCGCCCTCGGGTTCTTTTGATCCAGAACTGTTTGAACAGGGGCTTGGCGTGATGAGGAGCATGGGGTTTCAGGTTCATGTTCCCCGGAACCTTGGCCGCCGGAAACGGTACCTGGCCGGAAGTGACAGCCACAGGGCCAGGATGCTTGAAGCTCTGTTCCTCGATGAAAACATCCACGGGATCATCTGTGCAAGGGGCGGCTTCGGTGCCATGAGAACCCTTCCCCATATAGATTATGAGCTGGTAAAAAACAACACCAAACCCTTTGTGGGGTTCAGTGATGCCTCGGCCCTTCTTTCGGTTCTGGAGGAGAGATGTTTCTGCCCCGTTTTCCACGGCCCTGTTGTCACCTCCCTTGCCAGGGCATCCCGCCGGACCGCTGATTCTCTTTTCAGCGCTCTCACCGGTTGTGTCGAGGCGTTCCCGGTAAAACGCGGCAGGAGCCTTTTGCCGGGGAGTGCTGCCGGGATAGTCTCCGGAGGCAATCTTGCCACGCTGTGCCATTTGACGGGAACGGCTTTTCAGCCGGATTTTAAAAACAAGATAGTTTTTCTGGAAGATGTTGGCGAGGCTCCCTACAAAATTGACAGGATGCTTTGCCACATGAAGATGGCAGGGGTGTTTTCCGGGGTGAAAGGGGTTGTAGCCGGTTCCTTTGAGGGGTGCGGCAGCTTTGAAATGATTGATGATATCCTCTCCGAGGTGTTTGAGGATCTTGATGTGCCACTGCTTGCAGGGCTCGATGCCGGCCATGGGGAGCATAATCTCTGCCTTCCCCTTGGAGGCAGGGCAGAGCTGAACGCTGACAGTCATGCATTGAGGTTTGTTTAAGGAGAAGTATGGAATCGGTCGTTGAAATGATGGAAAAGGGGGTTGAGGGGGGTGTCTTTCCTGGAGCGGTTCTCCTGGTATCCCGGGCTTCCAGGATTCTCTTCCATGAAGCCTACGGGGTTGCCGACCTTTTTTCCGGACAGAAGGTGACAAAAAACACTTTTTTTGATCTGGCATCCCTGACAAAGCCCCTTGCCACCACCATGGCCGTTTTGCAGCTTGTCCAGGAGAAAAAAATTTGTCTTGACCAGGAAATCGGCACCCTGCTGAAAGCTGCCCGGGGCAGTGACAAGGCCTGCATTACCGTTGAGAATCTTCTGCGCCACGAATCGGGATTTCCCGCCCACAGACCCTTTTATAAAACGCTGGCAAAAATGCCGTGGCGCGGGAGACTTCATCGGCTTGAAAAACTTCTCTTTGATGAAACCCTTGCCTATCGGCCAGGTGGTGGTGAGTGCTACAGTGATCTGGGGTTCATGGTTCTTGCCCGCATGGTCGCGTCGGTTTCAAAAGACCCCTTGAACCTCTTTGTCCGGGATCGGTGTTACGCCCCCCTGGGTCTGGAAGATCTGGTTTTTTTTGAAAACAGAGCCGTGGCAGGCGGTGCTGAGGAAGAGGGGGGGGTGAGGGTTGCTGCCACGGAAGTGTGCCCCTGGCGGAAAAAATTGATCAAGGCCGAGGTCCACGATGATAATGCCTGGGCTGTGGGGGGAGTTGACGGTCATGCCGGACTTTTTGGAACGGCCTTTGATGTGTGGCGGCTTTTACTGGAAATCATGCACGGGGTTCAGGGGCGAGCAACACAGGTGATCAACAGGGAGCTGCTGGCCGGTTTTGTCCAGAAAAAAGTTCATCGCACCTATGTGGCAGGGTTTGACACCCCTTCCGGGCCGATTTCCTCTTCCGGCAGCCTTTTTTCCCCCTCCTCCCTTGGTCATCTTGGTTTTACGGGTACCTCTTTCTGGATTGATCCTGAAAAATCACTCATTGTGGTGCTTTTAACAAACAGGGTGCACCCCCGGAGAAGCAACGAAAAAATAAGAGAGTTCAGGCCCCGGATCCATGATGCCATTGTAAGGCACCTCGGTCTTTAAAAGGCGTCTGTCCCATTTCCGGCATGCTGGCTGGTTGCCAAAAGAGCGGTAACGGCATTGTTTTTTTTACCGTTACCGGAGTTGGTTTCGTTTTCGTCTGGATTTTTGTTCTTGTAAAAAAAACGCATTTCTGTTACCAGATAGGGTTATGTTGCCCAGGCGTTTTAAAATACAGCCATGAAAACAGCTCCCGCAGCAGACAACCGGTGCGGGAAAAGACGTTCAGGGATGATCTGCACGTTTCATAGGGTACGGTCACGGCAGGTGGTATCGTTATCAAATAATTAATTGGAAAAGAGGTGAAATGAACCTTATAGTCGATTCTGTTCTTGGTGTGTTTTCAAGTGATCTGGCCCTTGATCTCGGTACGGCCAATACACTGGTTTATGTCAAGGGCAAGGGTATTGTTCTAAGTGAGCCCTCTGTGGTTGCGGTAAGGACCGACAAGAGGACAAAGAACAGAGTGCTTGCCGTGGGCGCTGAGGCAAAAAAAATGCTTGGCAGGACCCCTGGAAACATTATTGCCATCCGGCCCATGCGGGATGGTGTGATTGCCGATTTTGAAGTGACCGAGGCAATGCTCAAGCATTTTATCAGAAAGGTGCACAACAACCGAAGGACCCTTGTCAGGCCGAGGATCGTTATTGCCGTTCCTTCGGGGATCACCCAGGTGGAGAAACGGGCCGTAAAGGAGTCTGCCGAGCTTGCCGGTGCCAGGGAGGTTTTTCTCATTGAGGAACCCATGGCCGCGGCCATTGGCGCCGGACTTCCCATTACCGAACCCACATGCAACATGGTGGTGGACATTGGGGGGGGGACAACAGAGGTGGCCGTTATCTCCCTTGCCGGCATTGTCTACTCAAGATCCATCCGGGTTGCCGGTGACAAGATGGACGCCTCCATCAGCCAGCACATCAAGCGAAAGTACAATCTCCTCATCGGTGAGCGAACTGCCGAGATGATCAAGATGACCATCGGCAATGCCTATCCCGATGTTGATACCCTTGAGACCATCGAGGTCAAGGGGCGGGATCTTGTATCAGGCATTCCCAAGATCCTGGCCATCGATTCCGAAGAGATCTGCGTTGCCATCTCCGAACAGATCGATGCCATTGTGGAGATTGTCAAGATCTGTCTGGAGCAGACGCCTCCCGAGCTGGCTGCCGATATTGTGGACAGCGGCATTGTGCTCACAGGAGGAGGTGCCCTTCTGAAAAACCTGGACAAGCTTCTCAAAGAGAAGAGCGGCCTTCCCATCATCGTTACCGAAGATCCCCTTTCAACGGTTGCCCTGGGGTGTGGAAAGGCCCTGGACAGTATTTCCATGCTCAGGGAAGTCGTGATTACCTGATCCCATGTTTTCAAGAAAAACAGTCTTTCTTATTGGGTGCATCCTCATAATTGCCTTGAATTTCACTCTGTTAACGGCAAGCAGCAGGGATGCGCTGCCCAAAAGTGCGATTGAACGGGTCGCCATCTCCATGGCCGCTCCCTTTCAGATGATCTTTTTTACCAGTGTTGATTTTACCGAGCAGCTCTGGGAAACGTATTTTTCAACTGTTTCTGCTGTAAAGGAAAATGCCGTTTTAAAAGAGAAGCTTGCCATGGCTGACAATCTTCAAAACAGGCTGCGGGAACTGGTACTTGAGAACAAGAGGCTGAGGAAATTCATCGATTTTGAAGCCCCCGGCAGCAAGCCCCTTGTGGCGGCCAAGGTGATCGGGCGGGATCCGTCTCCCTGGTTCCGGACGATAATGATCGGAAAGGGGAGCAGGGACGGACTGGCAAAAGGTCTTCCTGTTCTGGTCTCCGAGGGGATTGTGGGACAGATCGTTTCTGTTTCGGAAAAATACGCCAGGGTGCTTCTCATCACCGACCGGAACAGTGCCGTGGATGCCCTGGTACAGACTTCCCGATCCAGGGGGATTGTCAAGGGGGATAATACCGACCGCTGTTTTTTCAAGTACGCCCTGCGCAAAGACTCCATCGAGAAGGGGGACATAATTGTCTCTTCCGGGCTTGACCAGGTGTTTCCCAAGGGGCTCCGCATCGGAAAGGTGGTCCAGGGGAAAAAGAAGAGATCCCGTCTGTTTCAAACCATCACGGTGAAAACCTTTGTCGATTTTGACAAGCTCGAGGAGGTCCTGGTCTCTTTGGACCGGGGGGTTGCCCCCGGCAGGGCAGGGGACAACAGATGATACAATTCTTGTTTTTTGTCGGGCTCTCCCTTGTTCTGATCATTGCCCAGACCTCTGTCATGCCGGGGGTTTCGTTTTTTTTCCAGAGCTTTGATCTGCTGATTGTCAATGTGCTTTACCTATCTCTTCTCTTTTCAAATCCCCTTATCCTCATTGGTGTTGTTTTTCTGGGCACCATCATGGATTCTTTGTCCGGAGTTCCCTTCGGGGTTTATATTTCTGTTTATCTCTGGATCTTCATCTCCGTGCAGGGGCTGAAGCGCTTTGTTCATCCGGGCAGTTTGGTTTTTCTGCCCATTATCAGTGCCGCGGCGGTTCTGCTTGAAAATTTTTTCCTGATCTTCTCTTTCTTTGTAAGAAACGGAAGCAGCAGTGTATCGTCCCAGGACTTTGTTTTTATGCTCAAGCAGACCATGTGGGCCTGTTTTTTTGTTCCGCTTTTGATTGGTGCGATCCATGTCGCCCAGAAAGGAGTGGTTGGTTTTGTTGAAAGAGCTGTGAGCAGGCTGGCCCGGCCGGAGTGAATGACCGCCCATGAAAAATCCCGATAAAGAGTGGCTGAAAAAGAGGGTGATGCCGGCTCTGATCATCATGCTGCTGGCCTTTGCCGTTCTTTTTGCAAGGCTTGTCTATCTTCAGATCATTGAAGGTGACGAGTTCCGGAGGCTCTCCGAGAACAACTGCATCCGGCTGGAGAGTGTTGAGGCCTCCAGGGGGCTGATATTCGACCGCAACGGGCTGCTCCTGGTGGACAACCGTCCCTCCTTCAACCTCAAGATTGTGCTCGAGGATGCGGCCCCTGTCATGGAGATCCTTGAAAAACTGGCAGGCTTTATCGATGTTCCCGTTGCTGAATTTACCGATAAAATCAGGGAGAAGGCGGATTTTTCAAGGTACAAGCCGTTTTTGCTGAAAAAAGATCTCTCCCGGAACCAGCTGGCCGTTGTGGAGGCCCATAAATTTGACCTGCCGGGGGTTCTCATCGATATCCAGCCAAGGCGGAACTACATCTACAAAACCAGGGCGGCCCATCTCATCGGTTACCTTGGGGAGATTAACAAATCAGAACTGAAAAGCGGCAGATATCCCGGGGTGCGGTCCGGAGATGCCATTGGCCGTTCTGGTGCTGAAAAGGTGTTTGAAAACTACCTGCGGGGGGAGAGGGGGGGACAGCAGGTGGAAGTGGATGCCAGCGGCAGGCTGGTCCGGGTGATCAACCGGGTCGAGTCGGTTCCTGGAAAAAATGTTTTTCTCACCCTGGACAATGCCTTGCAGAAAAAGGCCGAGACCCTGCTCCAGGGCAAGGCCGGAGCCGCCGTGGCAATAGACCCCAACAATGGCGATGTTCTGGTGATGGCAAGCGCTCCTGCCTTTGATCTCAATGATTTTATCGGGGGGATCTCGTCGAAAAAATGGAAGGCTCTGCTGTCGGATTCCAAAAAGCCCATTGTCAACA
>JAWOGI010000029.1:0-5168 GCA_046496975.1 Desulfobacteraceae bacterium
TTCTGAAGGATCCCATGTTGGCAGGCCCAGCAGCCGTAGTGACCATTTGTTCCGGGAAATATTTTTGCGAAACCATTTTACCATCTGTTTGAACCGGACAGACACCATGATTATCCTTTAGTCAACGTCAACGGGGTCGGGCTTCGGTTATTACGCTTTTGACAAAGGCCTCTGTTTAGACAAAGGCCTCTGTTTAAAGGCAAATTTAAACAAAAGCGCAATAACCGTAATAACCGAAGCCTGACCCCAACCCGCAGAATCAGTCCAGGTGATATTCGATGTCATCAAAGATATCTTCCAGGGTATAGAGCAGTTTGTCCACTTCGGCCAGGTGCCAGTCGGCAATGTTTTCTTCGATGGCATGAAATGTCTGGGTCAGCTGTTGTTTGTGATCGAGCAGCATCTGCCGCAGCGGCGTGCCGTCGTAATGGTAAAGCAGCATGTCAACCTGCCCGGCCAGTTCGTACAGGGAGGGGGGTTTTTCCACCAGGCCGGGCTTCTGGGATGCCAGGTGCCGGGCCAGCCGGGGGTAGGTTTTTTCAAAGCTTTTTTTGTAAAACGGCTGGATGGTCACTGTTATCTGCATGTGCTGGCTCATGGGGTATCTCCTTGTATCGGGTTATGGCTCCGCCTTTTCGGTTTCAGGGGTGGAGACCGATGGGGGAGGTACAGCTGTATCCTTGTATAGTAAAGACACGCCGGAAATACAATACGGAAAAAATTCTGATCCTGATAATAACTTGCTTTTCTTAACGCAGACTATACCAGACTATCAATCAAGGTGTCAAAAGCTAAAACCCATCGATATGGCATTCTGCGGCTTCTTGGGCATTTGCCAAAGCCTCTTCAATTGTATCACCTGCAGAAAAACAGCCCGGCAAATCGGGAAAAGTAACACCAAAATCTGAATCTTTGTCTTTATGGATTACAACTGGAAATTTCATAGTATTTATTACCTCCATTGCCAACCAGCCTGTCGGTAAATATTTCGAAGCGTCCCAACAGGAAGATCTTTCTTGGTATGAGGAGAATCCAACCGTCACTTTTGAGCCTTTGTATTATTCCCCCCCCCGTTTCATCTCCCTTTGTCGGCTTTTTTGCCGTGGATCTTCTTGATTTTCCGACTGTTTTTATCCGGTTTGTCCATATTAGCCAGTCTAATTATATTTGATGACGTTTGCAAGCAAAATGCTTCGGGTTCAGACCTTCGGAAATGATAAGATCCAAAATTCGAATTGCTGATTGCTGAGAACACCTTGTCAATTTTTCAATTTTTATGATATATGGAAAAGTTGCCCTCTGACCCAGGGCACCGCGATGGAGCCTAACCGGCCCGGGTTATGATCAAACCCAAAAAACAGCAACAGGGAGAAACGATGACCAAAGAAAACAGTGAAAGAGAAGGGAAGAATCGACATCCTAGTGAACAATGCCGGTGTCAGGGATGACATGCTCATGGTTTGGATGGCGGATTCCGGTGTTTGACCGGCCTGATCTTTCCGGCATCGTTTCAGCCGTGATGGCATAAGGGGGGTGACATGACACGGGCACCGAGCCAGACAAGCAGCAACTTCCCTTATCTGGCAGTGGTTTTTCTGACCGCCATCTTCTTTCTGAATTTTATCATCCGCATCATCATCTCTCCGCTCATGCCCACTATCCTGGAGGACATGGGGCTGACCCCGGACCAGGCCGGGTCATTTTTTCTGGTGTCCGCATCCGGCTACTGCGTGGCGCTGCTGTGCTCCGGGTTTGTGTCGTCCCGGTTCCTGCATGTCAAAACCATCGTGTTTTCCGCCATTACCACAGGGTTGATGATGGTTCTTACCGGGCTGTCTCACAATCTGATCCTCATGCGGTGGACTATTTTTGCCGCAGGCATGGCTGCCGGGCTGTACCTGCCTTCAGGTATTGCCATCCTCACCACCACTGTTGCTGAAAAAAAATGGGGAAAAGCCATGGGGATTCACGAGCTGGCCCCCAACATGAGTTTTCTGCTGGCCCCGGTTTTTTGCGAGGCCCTGCTGTTGTGGATGACCTGGCGTCAGGTGCTGTTTTGTGTGGGGACCGTCTCCATTTTGATGGGATTGTCTTTTCTGCGGTTTTTCCGGATCCGGGATTTTCCCGGAAAAGCCCCGAATTTCAAAGCGTTCGCTCCTCTGGCCGCCACCCCGTCTTTCTGGTGCATGATGCTGCTGTTCAGCTTAGGGGTGTCCGGGACCCTGGGGATATACGCCATGCTGCCGCTGTTTTTAGTAAACGGACACGGCATGGACCAGGCCCAGGCCAACACCCTGATCACCCTGTCCCGGGTGGCCACGCTTCCCATGCCCCTGGTGATCGGCTGGATTTCCGACCGTTTTGGCCTGAAACCGGTTCTGGCCACCGTGCTGGCGGTGAATGGTATGCTGGTGTTCGGCATCGGCGTGTCCAATGGATCTCTTCTGCAGGTATGGGTGTTCTGTCAGCCCGTGGTGGCGGTGTGTTTTTTTCCGCCCGCATTTGCTGCATTGTCCCATATCGGCTCTGAAAAGATGCGCAGCGTGGCGGTGTCATTTACCATACCGGCAGCCTTTCTGGCAGGCGGCGGCTTGGTGCCCAGTCTTATCGGTCTACTAGGCGATAAAGGATATTTCGCTGCGGGGTTTATGGCGGCCGGGGGCCTGATTCTGGCAGGGGCGACAGTTCCCTTTTTTCTGACTTTTCACAAACCGGAAAACTGAATCCCAAAAACACCCGGACCGGCATCCCTGGAAACCTATCCAAACGGATAAGATCGTGGTTCGTTCCTCACACGATCTATCCTTATTCGTTAGGCGCCGTCTGGTAAACTACGCTGCAACAGTTGATTTTCCTCAACCCAATACTCACGACCGATCTGTGCCCAACCTCGCGGCAGTGATTTTTGTCCTTCTGCATTAGGATTGTGCAAATGGGATAAAGAGCCAATGTCAGTGCCCCCCAAGTAAAATGGGTGTGCTGAGGAGAAGAGGAGGCCGCTAATCCCCGCGTATGCAGGGTCGACGAATACGCCCGTCGAAACCTGGGCACCTGATTTCTTCTGGATATGCCAGCGCGTTTCGAAACCTTCCTTGAGTACCTGGCCTGTTTCCCGGTCAATCGTTACGCTGAGATCACCCAAAGGAAGCACGCTCTGCACCTGATATGGGACTTCGTCGGGAAAGGCGTTGTTTCCGTGCGGAATCTGAAAACCGTTGAGCGCGACGAGGTACGGTTCATCTGCCGAGACGATTCGTGATTTGATGTATTCCAACCATTTCCGGTGTTTCTCCTCAACGGCCGACCGATAGCGAAGGACAATCTCAGGTACAGGAATCCAACCGCCTCCAGACAGCGCCGGCACTGCATCTGGCCCCTCACCTGCCCGCGGTGCTATTGCCTCAACCCATATCCGATTGCCGTCTACCTCAATGCATAGGTCTGGCCCTGCCGAGACCCTTTTAGACCTTGGCACCAGTGGGAAGCCGCGATCCAGCAACGCACAGGCCAAGTACATCTCCCAAAAACATGACCCGAAGCTCAACTGAAGCTCCCTGTCAAAGTTTGCGTCCGCGTACGGAAGGTACCGCCTCCGCAATTCTGCCAAGGCCACTCGCTGGATTGCACAGTCTGGTCCGGTTTCGATTCGACTCCACAGCGGATCAATCTGATCAGTATTCGTCATGCCTGACTCCATGCGCCTAACGTCGCAAATCAGCCGCGCGGCTTTTCCGCGTCGGCTGAATTTGCATTGTTCGGTGCTCTATGCCGCTTTTCGATATTGGGTGACTTCCATTTGTCGATGATTTTTCTTTGCTTCTTCAACGATAATTTCAATGTCACCAGCTACTTCATCAGAAAGCCATGCATTGCCACATAAGGAGCAAATCGTTGCCGGTACGTTCCTAACCACGACCAGGGTATTTCCCATATCTACTGTAAATGTTGATGTTCCTTGTTTTTTATGCCCTCCGCAAAGTGGACAAATATCTTTGATCGAGTTCATTGCTTCCTCCTGGTCCTAAAGTCACTCTCAAAGTGTTCCTCATCCGGCCAATAGGCCGTGATAACAAATATCTTTTGGGAAGCAGCATCGTAGGAAATAACGACGTGTAATATCATATCTTCCCATGGTCCATAAAACAATCCACTTGGAAAGGGTTTGTCATCAGGATAGTTTTCAATCATTTCACCATTAATGATGATATATTTGACTGATGCTCTACTAATCCCTTTCTCCAACATCCTCGATAGAGCATGTGCAGACCATTCAATCCTATTTTTCTGGATTATATCCTTCAATTGTTCATGATTCAATTTCTGTTTAATCCTAATATTAATTCATGCTGAATTAGATTCAACGTTCATTACCACCGAACGTTTGGCTCACCTGCCGGGGTTCAGCGCAGCGGAATCCCGGTCAGGTGGAGCCGATTGTTCAGTGATTAATTCAGGGATTTCAGCTGAAATTTTACCATTCACCCAATAAGGTACTTTATAGTTGTTCATTTGGGCTTCCCTGGCTGCCTGTACTGTAGCTCTTTTTAAAGCCTGAAAACCTAATAATGAATATTCATGATGTTTTTTCATCATTCATCCTTCTGATTCGTCTAATATTATGGGAAATTTTTCTGAATTATCAAAAACCGTCCAGACATCAGCTAAATGCTTATATATCTGCTGAAAATTTAGCCAGCTTCTTTCATATCGACGTCTGATAACATCTTCGGGTATATTATGGCCACCTTTAGATACTCTAAGCTTTACACGCTCAATTGCCAATTCAACCGATTGTAATTTCAGGTAATAGACAATAATATAATAGCCCGATAATTTCCAATTATTGATTCTGCCAATATAATCCTTGCTGCTGAATGTGGTTTCAACTGCAAAAGATTTGCCTTTTGAAGCCAACTCATTCATCTGTTGGACCATCAATTTCCCAGCCTTAAGTGCGACCTTCTCAGGCTGAAATGGAGAAAGACCTTTTGCTATTAAATCAGCATTGATAAAATTGAGGCACTCCCCTTCAATAGGAAGAAACTCATTGGCAAAAGTTGTCTTACCTGCACCATTCGGACCGGCAATTATATAACATTTTTTTTATACATTGGTCATATTTTTTTCTTTTTCATTTTTTTACCGAACGCTCAGCATAACCGGCTGGT
>JAWOGI010000056.1:0-3563 GCA_046496975.1 Desulfobacteraceae bacterium
TTCCCTGAACCCAGTCTGCCGGATCTTCCCGGTCCGGCAGACCGGCAAACATCATTGCCCGGTTGAGCCTGCCGTCCCCGTATTCAGCGGCAGCAGCGGCGAGAACCGGGTCCACCCCATGGTCGGTCACCAGGGCTTGCTGTATGGTTTTTGCCGGCAGAGGCTTGAACCGGACGTGCCGGCATCGGGAAACGATGGTTGGCAGAAGATCTGTCAGGTTTTTTGCCGTCAACACGAAGAACGTCCGCAACGGAGGCTCTTCAAGGATCTTCAGCAGAGAATTGGACGCTTCCCGGTTCATCTTGTCGGCATCTTCAATCACCACCATGCGCATTTTTCCTTCATGGGGCCGTGTTGATGCCGATGAAAAGATATTTTTTATCTGTGCCGTTCGGATGATACCGTTCTCGGGAACCACCGACAATATGTCCGGGTGTGCCCCGGACTCCGTTTTTCTGCACGATGGACATAGATGACAGGGCTTGCCGTCGGCGGAGATCCTGTCATCCTTCTGGCAGTTTATTGTCTGGACAAAGCCAATGGCCGCCTGTTTTCTGCCGGAATTGTTCTGTCCGGTAAAAACAAGGGCGTTGGGTATCTGCTCGTTTTTGGCTATCCTTCTTAAAACGGTGTCTGCACCGGGCAAAGGGGCAATTGTATCCATGGAGAAGGCCATTTTCTCAGCTGTTTACCCGTTCTTTTAAATCTTTTCCGCATTTGAAAAACGGCAGTTTTTTTGCCGGAATTGTCACTTTTTTTCCTGTTTTGGGGTTTCTTCCTGTATAGCTTTTGTATTCCTTGATGTAAAAACTGCACAACCCCCTGATTTCAACCCGTTCACCATTTTTAAGGGCATGGGTTAACGAGTCGAAAAAGATCTGTACAATTTCAACGGCTTCGGTTTTTGTCAGTCCGGCCTTTTGTTTTAAAGCGGCAATAAGTTCAAGTTTATTCATAAAACCTCTTAAATTTTTGTGTCATCTGTTGGCTGTCATTGATGAAATCATGGATAGCTGCTGTCATGGGTTCCATGCAGGCCATGGCAAGGGGGTATAATTACATAAATTTTGATAATAAGTCAAGGTGTTATGACATGATCTCCGGTAATTTCTCAATATCCTCCCGGCAAATTTCAACCCCTGCAAACTGGCCCAGGGTTTGAACGCGTATCATCACCCTGTCGGTTCCCTTGTACCTTAGAAATTCCCCCTGGAGCCCGGCAAACGGCCCTTGGGTAACAAGGACGGCTTCCCCTTTTTCAAGCAGCCCCTCTGATCCGGTGATGACGGTGTTATCCTGGCCGGTGATGATTCTCAGGGAGTCAATCTGGGCGCTGGGAATGGCAATGGGGCAGTTGTTGTAACCGAGAATCCTGACGGCTCCGGGGGTTTTTAAAACCGTTAGCTGTTCCCCAGGCTCTTCCGAGATATTGATAAAAACATACCCGGGAAACAGGGGAGCATCGATCATTATCCGTCTGTCCTTGCGCTGGCTCGGCTTTTTTATGGTGGGCAGAAAAATCTCAACGGATTTTTTTTCCACGGCAGTGCAGACATGTTTTTCAAAATGACTTCTCGTTAAAAGAGCATACCACTTTTTTTCCGGGTTCATAGGGTTCCAAATCCTCCAATTCCGTGGAGGGTCAACATAAAAGAGAGGGCGTTTTCATCGATTTCATCGGTGAAGGCCAGGGACAAGGTCCAGCAGCTCCTTTTGAAAACCACTCCTGTCTGGGTTTCAATTCTCTTCTCTGCAAGAAGGTCTTTTTCGAAACTCGTGTAGGCAGTGATGTTCCGGGTCAGCGCAGCATCCAGGCGGGCATAAAGGGATTCCGATGTGGAGCGTTGGTACCGGTACTCCCCATGGAGGGCATCTCCTCTTCGGTTTTTCAGGGAAACCCCTGTTTCACTCGAGGTGAAGCTGTTGTCATAGGGGGACCAGTCAAAATTTTCTTCCAAAAAGAGAAACGGGCCCAAGCTGACTTCTCCCTCAAAAGAGATGTCGGAAAAGGGCTCGTCCATGTGGTATTTCTCTTTGTTGATATCAAAGCTCTGGTAGAGCTTTACCCTGGCAAAATTGTTGTAGGTGTAATCGGCACTCTCCGCAGATTTGCCAGACGTACGTGTTTTGGCGGTAAACCTGTTGGTCACCTCCCAGGTGACCCGGTTTTCCCTTTCAATCCTGTCAATCCCGTCAAATTCAGGCAGTTCGTCCTGGTCGGTCTTGGGAATATAAGAGTAGATGATTGCCGGTTCGATGTCATGTTTTATCTTTTCGGCAAAGCGGCTGTTCAGGGTAAACACCCTTGACACTGCCGAGGAGAGCTCAAGGTCAATATCATAGATCTCCCGGTGGTGAAAGGTTCTTTCAGCACCGGGAGTGTCGTGGAATTCATCGGAATACCACAGGGTTTCCCGGATGCCCAGGGAGGGTTCAAAGGCAAGAAAGCCGTTAAAATTCAGGGGCAGGTAGACCCGCGGGGCAAGATCTGTGCGGCTGCCCCGGACCAGAGATTTTCTTGTATCCTGCCGGTAAAAATAGTCGAACCGGGTGTCAAGGTCATAGTACAGGGGCAGTGGGCCGGCCTGCTGTTTTGACCGGTTAAAGGAGATGGCGGGAAGGGACTGCAGGGTGGTGTCCTCTTCATCGTTCTGGCGGGCAAGGACATTGTCCTGCCAGTCAAGGGCCATGTTCAAAGAGTAGACGGACCAGGTTCTGTTGAGGTTGAGCTTGTTCTCCCGGATGGTTTCATCGTAGTCATCCAGGCTTCTGCCGAATTGATCCTCAAAATAGGCTCTTGTTTTGTCAAGCCCCGTGTACCCCTCCTGGAATTCCCTCAGATAGTCGGCATCACTCACATAATCCAGATCGAGAGTGAGGGCCCAGTCGTTTGAAAATGTCTGGTCATGCTTCATTCGGAACCAGTACCGGCGGGTGTTGGTGCGGTCCGGTGTTGCCGTGACATTGTAATCGTCATTGCCGGGACTGTTTTCCCCCGTCTGCCGGTCGTGGAGGAAGTCATAAAAAAAAGTGCCCCGGGAGTCTCTCGACAAGATGTAGCGGTATTCAAGTCCTGCTTTAATTCCCCTTTTTTCCATGTAATCGGCGTAGAGTGTTGCATCGCTGCTTCTTCCCAGGGCCAGGAACAGGGGCTGCTCGTATTCAACGCCTTTCCTGTCCGAACTTGTTACCACCGGGGTCAGCAACCCAGTCTCCCGCCGGGTTTTCACGGGAAATGCAAGAAAGGGGGAGTAGAAAACAGGGGCCTTCCTGGCCCAGAGGGTGGCATGGTTCAGGGTGCCGTATCCTTCAAGGGTCACCTTGATGTCTCTGCCGGATATTTTCCAGTCGGGATTTTCCCCGGGGCAGGAGGTCACAGAAGCTCTGTCGGCCTGGTAGGTTTTTTTTCCGGTTTTTTTGATGGTCTCGCCTTTGATGTAAAAATTCCGGTGAGCATTTATATCCCGATTCGCCTCAATGTTGGCTACAGGAACCTGGAGCTTACGGAGCAGGATGATGCCTTGCACCTGGCAAATGCCGGAATCGGTGCAGGAGGCGGTGTA
>JAWOGI010000175.1:0-7855 GCA_046496975.1 Desulfobacteraceae bacterium
ATCATAAAGGAAAGCGATAAAATTATTTCATATTAATTGTTGCTCAACGGGGTCAGGCTTCGGTTATTACGCTTTTGACAAAGGCCTCTGTTTAAAGGCAAATTTAAACAAAAGCGCAATAACCGAAGCCTGACCCCACCCCAGGGTGGCCGATGTTATGATCAAGCCCCTGCGATGCGATAGACGCCAAGCCAAGCTTTTTACTCTGCTCACTTTTTTTTATTCAGAGCGTTTGACGTTTTTTGATCCAGAACATCGTTGAATCCGCGGAAAATAGATCGGATATCCTGAGGTGCATCGTGGCCCGTGCACCTCCGGAAATTGTCGCCGGTCTTGACCGCCTGAATCACCGAGTGGATCTCTTCCAGGGGCTTGACCAGGCTCCTCTTCAAACCTCTCATGAAGAGCATGCCAACCATAAACACAGCCGAAGCCATGAACACAATTCCCCAGGCACCGGCCTTCCCGAATTGTCTGGCTTTTTGATCCGCCGTTACCATGGCTTCCCGGTTTATTCGGCTTAAATGCCGAATGGCAGCCAATGTCTTCTTTCTGCCCTCCAGGTTTGCTTGAAAAGCCTGACTGTAATTATTGGTGACAGCTTCAATTGCAGCGGGTTCTTCCTGCTCGGTTATGTTGTTTCCGGCCCGTTCCAGGGCATTTAAAAATTCAGACCTGAGCTGATCACCATTCTTTGCCGGTTGATTCAGCAGCACCAAACTTGCAAGCATCTCTTCACAGGCAAGAAGGGATCGTTGATTCTGATCGATGATAATTTCAATTGCCGGGGCCATGCGCATGAAAATCCAGATGGACCCGAAGGCCATCATAAGATTCAAAGCAATGAGAAACCATGCTCCCAGCCTGACACTCTGTGCAGGTTTCATCATTACACCCCCTTGGTCAGCCTGGGTATTGCCGTCTCACTGGAAACAATAATAAGGTTGTCTCCATCCTTTAACGCCTCGTTGGGAGACGGCTGAATGACCCTGCCCTTGGCATTTCTCCGGATGCCGACGACCATGACCCCGAATCTCTTGGGCAGCGCCAGCTCAATGAGTGTTTTGCCGACCATGGACGGCTGAGTACGGATTTCGGTGAGGTGCAGATCCTCGCCGAGATTGGTGTCCGCAATCATATCTCTGTAGAGTATCCGGTTGGCAAAACGCTTGCCAAACTCCTGTTCGGGATTGATTATCTGGTGGGCCCCAACCAGCTGAAGAATGCGCTGGTGCATTTTGTCGTTGGCCCGGGCGATTACCACCGGAGCTCCCATCTGCCGCAACAGAGCCGTACAGATGATCGATGATTCCTTGGAATCATCTCCGATTGCACAAACGGAAACATCCCGTTTCCCCGGTTCAAGCCTGGCCAGTTCATCTTCATCGGTCCCATCGACAACGATTGCTTCGGTGACAAACCCTTCCGCCTCGGCGACCAGAGTCTTGTTGACATCAACGCCTAAAACTTCTGCCCCTTTTTCAGATAAGGTCCGGGCAAGGGACATTCCAAACTGCCCAAGCCCGATAATCAGTATTTGTTGAGATATTTGAGACATTTTTCATAACTCCAATTATGTTAGTGATATTTTCTCTTCAGGGCATCGGGAGGCAGCCGTGGGTTGTTCTTGACCGAGCAGCATGAACAGGGTCATCGGACCGACCCTTCCGGCAAACATGGCAATGATCACTATAATTTGTCCAATTTCATCGAGCAGGGCGGTCGCCCCCGTTGACAATCCTACGGTGCCTATGGCCGAGGTCGCTTCAAAAATCAGGTTCCTCGCGGAAATCTGCTGGGTTACCTGCAGCATCAATACCACCATGAACCAGAACGCCATTCCGGAGATGACAATGGTTACTCCCCTGTAAATCGTTGAAGAGTGAATCCGCCTGTTTTGGATGACGACATCATTTCTGTTTGTGATATTTGCCCAGAACGTCATGGCAAGAATGCCGATTGTGGTGGTTTTCACTCCACCGGCAGTACCACCGGGGCTCCCGCCGACGAACATGAATGCTGTCATGACAAGAAATGTCGGGCTGACAATGGCCGCAATATCCACAGAATTGAAGCCGGCGGTTCTCAGGGTGACGGATTGGAACCACCCATTATGAATTTTATCCGCCACGGACAAACCCGACAAGATGCCGTTCCATTCAAAAGCCATCATAAAAAAGGTTCCTGACACCAGCAGGATCAAAGTGGTTACCAGGGCTATTCTGGCGGGGATGGGTGCAGGCTTTCCGGAAATCCACTTCGGTGCCAGCAGGCTGGTTGCCGGAGCCATTCCACCAAAAATGATAAGAGCTGCAACGGTGTGGAGGAGCAGGGGATTGGACTGGTAGGAGATCAGACTGTCACTCTGCAGGGCGAAACCCGCATTACAAAAAGCGGATACTGCCGTGAAGGCACCTCTCCATGCCGCTATACCTGGTGCGTCACCTTCGTTGTGGAACAGGAAAAACAGAATGACTGCTCCAATTCCTTCGGCAATAAAGGTAAATTTCAGAATCGTTTTGAGGGAACGGAGCAACCCCTTATGGTCTGTGGCGGTCATGGATGTGAGCAGCCGCTCCTGTTTCAGGCTCAAACGGCGCCCCATGCCATGCAGGGCAACTGTTGTGATGCTCATTATGCCAAGGCCGCCAAGCTGAATCAGAAGAAGAATGCAGAACTGCCCAAAACCGGTGAAGGCGTTGGGCGTATCCAGGACAATCAATCCCGTCACACATACCGCGCTGACGGAGGTAAACGTCGCCTCCACCAGTTTTATCGAACCACTCTGAATGGAAGCAGGAAGGGAGAGCAGAAATGTTCCGGCGACACACAGCCCTGAAAACGTCGTCAGCAGAATACGGGCAGGATGATTGAAAAAAAACTCCCACGACTGCTCCTTTGTTTCAAAAGGCTCTTTTTGCCGGGGAAACGACAGCAAGACCGCCAGACTGAGAAGCAGGGCCAGAGTGTCAATCCCTGTAAACCCGTTGAGAAGATACGAGACGACCATCAGTGAAAATCCTGCTGCGGCAAGCAGAACACGTATCCTTGACTTCGTTATAACCGCCCAATGCCCGTACAGTACGAAGGCTGCCAGTATGGAGGCGGCCAGAGCCAAGGGGGAAAAGAAGGCGTTGGGGCTTTTTGTGAGCAGATGGACCGCAACAACCAGGGGTACCATCAATGTGCCCCACCACGCCCGCTCACCGCATCTGCCCACATGGTCATTTTTCCGGTTGTGCTGAAAATCAATGGAAAAATCCGCCAGCGAAAAGAGTGCACCGATGAGCAGGACCGTCGCTGTCAGAGCGATGAATGGATTGTTGCAGATATAAGGCCAGGCAGAAGCGTAGCATCCAGCGGCGGCAATGATTCCAAAAAACTTTCCCGCGGCAGGCCTTCTAAACAGTGTGAAGGCACACACCAGACAGGCAACGGCGGCCATCGATGCTGCTGTCAATTGCCAATTATTACCAGACGGCTCTGTTCCGGCAACGGGAAACAGAAACGGAAGCGGTGAAAGCACCACCAAGGCCCCTTCAACCCCAATCCGTGATATATACCCGCGAGACCTCATTTTCTGTTCCTGCTTTCCATGGCCCTTGTCTTTTACTCAAAGTTCAAAGGCGTTGCCATTTGAACAGCTTTTTGCTGCCCCCTCCTGATGGGTTGTCCCCACAGCCAGAGGAATGAAACAACAACGAATCGCCCTGGCAACACTATCACAATCATCATGACATTGCCAGTACCAAAAACAACGCCTGGCAATTCTAATTTTGACAGGAACCAACAGGGGTCAGGCCTGCGTTATTGTCATTATCTACGGCGTTTTTGGGATTATACTGGATAGGGAAGATAATGACAATAACGCAGGCCTGACCCCATTTTCGACATTTTCGATTAAACAGAGAGCTTTTCCCATTTCAGGATGTGGGCCACTATCATGCCTGCGATAAAACCGGCGGCCAGGTTGGATGCCAAGGTGATGCCCAGGATCAGGGTGGCCACAAAATACTCCTTGCGGCCGGTCAGATCCATGATGGTCAGGGTTAATTGCGAACCGGCAAATATCAGCAGGACTCCCAGGATGGCCATGGGCAGCAGGTTGAACACGCTGATGACATTGCCGCCCAGAAGGAGGGCCAGTACAACAAAGATAAGACCGATCATCAGGTTTGATCCGGCGGTGCGCGCGCCGAACCGATAATGGGCGGCCAGTCCGCCGGCACCGTGGCAAAGGGGCATCCCGCCCAGACAAAAGCTCATGAAATTGGCCATTGCCATACTGATGCATACCCTGCGGTTGGTTACTTTTCTGGAACGCTCCCCGAAATACTCTTTGGAAAGATCCGTATAGGCAAGCACAGCATTGCCCAGGGTCATTGGAAGTTGAGGCAGCACCAGGGCAAAAAGGGCAAAGGTAAAATCGACTTTTTCCGGCACTCCAAAGGGAAACACCTGGGGCAGATGCAGTCCCATGCCGCCGCTGAAATCCGCCCTGGCCCCCAGTGCAAGCCCGGCTGCAAGACCGCCCGCAACGACGATCAGGCCTGCAGGAAATTTTTTACTATTGAGCAGCAGAAGGGTTATAACAGCGGCGATGCAGCCGATGACCAAGCTGATCGGCAAGGGGCCGATGTTTTGAAAGGCCAGATATGGTTCCACCGCCCCATGGATTTTCTGGAAATTCGAGGTCCCGATGATGAATTTAATTCCACCGGAAATCAGAAGCGCACCAGTGGATAACTGCACTCCGCGGATGACGGACTGTGGAGTGGCCTTGCGGATGAAATCGATTGCTCCGGTAGCTCCCACTATTAAAAGGAAAATCCCCATCAACAGTGAGGAGGCCATAATCTGGTCGGCGCTCAAAGAGGTGGCAATGGCATAGGCGCCAATGACCTTCATCGGCTGGACCGGCACCGTGATGCCAAAATAGATTCCGGACAAGATAAAAAACAAACCGATGCTCAAAAACAGGCCCAGGGGATCGAGCCCGTTAACGAGAACCATGGCCAAGGCGATGGGCAGCAGGGTTCCCAGATCGCCCAGAGAGCCTGCAAATTCCATCCGGTTGAACCTGAAAGTCTGAGACATAATATTTCCTTGTCTGAATCCCGCAGTATGCGGAGGTGCCGGGAAAACGGCTCTATTTATAAGCGATCACAGGCACAGCGGATCAGACTGGCGGTGGCCTCCCAGGAGATGCACTCGTCCGTGATGGAAACACCATATTGAAGGTTGCCGGCATCTCCATTGCACTTGCATTTCTGGTTGCCTTCAAACAGGTTGCTTTCCAGCATCAGACCGATGATCTTGTCGTTGCCTTCCAGGCGCTGATCCACCGCACTTTTGAATACAAAGGACTGCCCCTTGAATTTCTGTCCGGAGTTATCATGGGAGCAGTCGATCATCACCGCATCCATAAGCCCTTTTTCCCTGAGATTGTCCTGGGCTTTGCCCACTGAGACAGGATCGTAGTTCGGCGTGGGACCGCCCCTGAGAACAACATGGCCGTATGGATTGCCAGTGGTGGATACCACAGCTGCTTTTCCGTCAGGATCGATACCCAGAAAATGCTGGGGTGCTCCTGAGGCCTGCATGGCATTGATCGCTGAAGTCAGACTGCCGTCGGTTCCGTTTTTAAATCCCACCGGCATGGACAGGCCGGAGGCCATTTCCCTGTGGGTCTGGGATTCCGTGGTTCTGGCACCGACGGCCACCCAGGTCAAAAGCCCCGCAATGTACTGGGGTGTGATGGGATCCAGGATTTCCGTAGCAGTGGGCAGTCCCATGGCATTGATATCGATGAGCAGGGACCTGGCCCGGCGAAGCCCCTGGTCGAGATTATAACTGGTGTCCAGAAACGGGTCATTGATCAGTCCTTTCCATCCCACGGTGGTTCTTGGTTTTTCAAAATAAACCCGCATGATGAGATTGATTTTCTCCTTGACCTCTTCCCGCAACTCGCTCATCTTCCCTGCATATTCCATGGCCGCACCGACATCATGGATGGAGCAGGGACCGGCAATCACCAGAAGGCGCTTGTCTTTGCCGGCAAGGATGTTCTCCACATCTTTGCGGCCCTGAAGTTCTGAAGCTGCGGCGGTTTCCGGTACTGGCAGTTCTTCTTTGATCGCTGCCGGGGAGGTCAGGGGTTCGAACTCTTTGACATTTACATCATAGGTCTGTTTCATGGCAACTCCTTTGCAGGTCTTTTTTTGCCTGAAACTTCAAAATAAAAAAAGCCGCAGGCGGTCTGCCTGCGGCTTGAGGGTTTTGAAGAAATCAGCGCAATACAGGCAGATGGGTATAAAAATAATACCAAAAGTAAAAATAAAATCTGTCTGCTTTGCAAAAATCCATTGACTTCCTCTTTTCATAATTTAATTAACTATTAAAAACCACATTTCCAAAAAAGTGTCAAGGAAAAATGAATAATAATTTTTACGTTTTTTCAGCAAGTTAGATTGTTGTTCCGGCCTCTTCTTAAAGCCCCAGTCGTGTCTTGATTATTTTCATCAGACCGGAGCACCCGGACAGGTCAGGTTCAGGCGGTCCTGGTCCCGGGGTCTTGAAAAATCCAGGATGTATTTCAACGGCTTTCCGGTCAGCACCTTCTCCATGAGATCCGGGGCCGATTCCGGGGGCAGGATATCCTCTACCAGGAGCTTCAGTGCTTTTTCATGGCCCTGGATAAAGGGCACGGCCTTTTCCATGTCACCCTTTTTCAAGCCGTAGGACCCGCTGATGACGGCTTCCTTGTAATGAATCAGGTTCAGCAGGCTGGTTTCAATCAATTCATTTTTTGAAATGCCCGAAAAAAAGGAGACATAACCGGCCTTGTCCACCTTGGCAAGGGCCTGGCAGAAGGCGGTAAAATCGGCACAGGCATTGATGACAAGGTAAAATTCGCCGTCCCGGGTTTCCCTGGTGCAGCAAATCCCAGCGGCATCCAGGAACGGTTCCACCCGGTTGATTTTCTCTTCATGGGTTTCAATGACAAGGGGGTGATACCCGATGGATTTTGCGTAGAGGGCCGTGATCAGCCCCATGGTGCCGCCGCCGTACACCAGGACCCTCTCCCCGGATTTTTCGGGAATTTTTTCAAAGGCGTTGATCACACATCCCACGGGTTCGGCAAAACAGGCGGCAATGGAATCCATCTCTTTGGAGAGGGGGATCAGGCTGTTTCGGGGGAGAACCACCTGGTGGGCAAATCCGCCGTCGGTATGGAACCCGGTGATCTTCATCTCCCGGCAAAGATTTTCCCGCCGGCTGAGGCAGTACCGGCACTCTTTGCAGCTCTTGCCCGGCCAGACGGCAAACCGGCTGCCGTTGCCATCCGTCACCACCATTTCATGGCCCAAAACCCTTGGCATGACCAGGTCCCTGTGCCCCTGTTCCCACATTTTGGCATCGGTCCGACACACCGCACAGCAGACCACATCCATCACCACTTCATCTGGCCCCGGTTTTTGGTCTTCAGGGGTCAGGGCCTCTATGTTGAGCTGTTCCAGGCCTGTGAGCACCATTTTAATCATCTTATAGATCCTCTTCTTTCAGAACCAGTTTTTTGATGCAGGCCTCCTTGAAGCCTTCCCGTTTTAACCGCTCTTTGAAGGCCAGCACTTTTTTCATCCGGTCCATGGGAAAGACACTGGCCTTGTCCAGGCCAACAACAAGGAACTTTTCTTCCTTGTCCCGGATATACGAACTGCCCGATTTCAAGATCAACAATTCCATAAATATCCTATCCTTGTGCCAGTCTGTGAAGGGTGGCCAGTCCCTTACGGGTCTCCATATTCTGGGCCGCCACCCATTTTTCAAGGGTGTCAAAGGCCGTTCCCGTTTC